>NZ_JBHVPZ010000003.1:168028-273389 GCF_042887135.1 Kitasatospora sp. NPDC057965 | reverse complement strand
TTTGGGGGGGTTTGGGGGTTCCGCCCTGGGGGGGGGTTTTTTGGTGGGGGGGGGGGGGGGGGGGGGTGTGGGGGGGGGGGTGGGGGTGGGGGGGGGGGGGGGGGCCCCCCGCCCCCCCCCCCCCCCGCCGGGGTGATCAGGTGTGGGTGGGGAGTTCGCCGGTGTGGATGGCGGTGAGGAAGGAGTGCCAGGCGGTGGTGGTGAAGGTGAGGGTGGGGCCGTCGGGGTCCTTGCTGTCGCGGACCGGGACTATGCCGGTATGGCCGTCGGCGACTTCGACGCAGTCGCCGTCACCGTTGCTGTAGGTGCTCTTGCGCCATTGAGCACCTTGGAAGTCATGCGTCATTTGCTGTACTCCTCCGCGACCTTCCTCAACCACGAGATCGACCTCTCGGGTTGAGTCGATGAGGCCATGAGCCGATGGAATATGTCTTCATGGCGGGAAATCTCAGGCTGTTGCTCGATGTAGGTCTTCGTGGTGACCGTCTCTGAATAGACGATGCTGCCTGGGATGTCGCTGAAGGAGAGGACCGAGAACGATGAGCCCATGGCGGCATGGGCGCCCGCCGAGAACGGGAGCACCTGGACCGTGATGTTCGGGCGTTCCTCTGCCATCGCCGCAATGTGGTTCAGCTGTTCGGCCATGACGCTCTCGTCGCCGACCGGCCGTCGCATGGCGGCTTCGCCGACGATCGCCCAGAGCTGAGGTGGGTCGTGGCGATCGAGGATGGCCTGCCGCTGCATGCGGAGGGCCAGCCTCAGTTCCAGTTCCTCGGTGGACTCGGTCGGTTTCATTGAGCGCATGATGTTCCGTGCGTAGTGCTCGGTTTGAAGCAGGCCGGGAACAAGCTCGCACTGGAAGGTCGAGATTCTCGTGGCGTCTGCTTCAAATCCCACATACGCACGGAAGCGCTCCGGTAGCGCGTCGCCGTAGGCATGCCACCAGCCCTGTTGCCGGCTCTGCCTGGTGAGGCTGAGGAACTGCTTCACCTCATCGGGTGAAGTGATGCCGTAGTGGGCCAACAGCTTGGCCGCGTCGCGCTCTTGTAGGGAGACCAGGCCGCTCTCGATGCGGCTCAGCTTGGAGGCGGACCACCCCAGGGCGGCGGCCACGTCCTTCGCGCTCAAGTCCCGTTGCGCGCGCAACTTGCCAAGCTCCCCGCCGAGCCTACGCCGCAGCACGGTCGGACTGCTCACCCGTCACACTCCCTGGCTGTTCGGTTCCTTGCATAGTTTGCCACCCCTCCTGAAGCCTCAACCATGCTGGCAGCGGATGCAATTGCAGATTGGATGCGCTTGCGCGCAATCTGCCGCGAGGTGCATGCTACATCCAGTGACTCGACGGTTCTTCTGGGTGACTACCGGGCATTTCCATGCCCGTCCGGCCGTCTCCGTGGCAGCACCACGCCTTCAACTCCCTGCACCAGGAAGGTGAATCCGCCATGTCCTCCTGCCTCCCCTCCTCCCCCTCCCTCTCCTGCTGGCTCCCGCGCAGCAGGCGCTCGCCGGGCGAAGCGCGCCGGTTGCTCGAAAAGCTGCTCGACGGTGCGCCCGGGGGTGAACGCTTCCTCGAATCCGGGCGGTTGCTCGTCAGTGAGCTCGTCACCAACGCCGTTCTGCACGGCACGCCGATGGGGCGGCGGGTGCAGATCGTCCTCAGCGTCGACCGTCAACGCCTCCGCATCGAGGTGCACGACGCCCGGGGTGAGCGCGGTCCCGTGCTGCGGGCGGCCGGTGGGGAGGACGAGTCCGGGCGCGGGCTCGCGATCGTCAAGTTGCTGGCCCACCGCTGGGGTTGCTGCCCGCGCGAGGGTGGCGTGGGCAAGATCGTGTGGGTCGAGGTCGAGGTCGAGTCGCCCGTCGGGCGTGCCCGGTGACGCCGGCGCGGCTCGTCACCGTCGAGGTCGTCGGCCTGGTCCCGCCCACGACCTACGCCCTCCTCTCCGAAGCCCTGTCCGACCTCTGGGCGGCCGTCCGCTTCCAGCCCATGAGCAGACCGCAGTGGCAGCAGCTGGAATGCTGCCTCGTCGGCCCCGGGGCCGAGCGCTTCGTCGCCGAACGCCTCGACAGCGACGGAGTGTTGGAGCTCCCGGCCGGAGAGATCCGGATCCGGCTGGGATGGGTCACTCCGTGAACTCGCCCCCCGCCGGCTCCGGGCCGGTGGCGGGGTCGCGGGTCAGCAGGTAGCGGGCGCCCGGGCCGGCGGCGGCGGCGCGGTCGGCGGCGTTGTAGAGGCCGCAGCGGGTCAGGGACAGGCAGCCGCAGCCGATGCAGCCGGTGAGCTTCGCCTTGAGCCGCTCCAACTCCGCGATCTGTTCGTCGATCCGGCTCTGCCAGGACTGCGCGACACCGTCCCACTCCGCCCCGCTCGGCGCGCGGTGCTCGGGGAGGCGGTCCAGGGCGACCTTGGCCTCGTCCAGGGACAGGCCGACCCGTTGGGCCGCCCGGACGAAGGCGATCCGGCGCAGTGTGCCACGGGTGTAGCGGCGCTGGTTGCCGGTGGTGCGGGTGGCGTGGATCAGCCCCAGCTTCTCGTAGTACCGCAGGGCGGAGGCGGCGAGGCCGCTGCGGTCGGCGAGCTGGCCGATGGTGAGGAGGTCGTGCCGGCCAGGGGTGTGGGCGCTCATGTGTGCCACTCTAGCGCTTGACTTGAAGTCGACTTCAAGTAGCAGCATCGAGGGCATGAACACGACGCCCCCCACTTCCCTCGGTCACGCCGAGCTGCCGGGTCTGATGGCCCTGATGACCGGCGACGAGAAGCACGGTCCGGCCGCCACCTCCACCCTGGACGCGCTGTGGGTGCTCTACGACCGGGTCCTGCGGGTGACCCCCGCCACCGCCGACGACCAGGACCGGGACCGTTTCCTGCTCTCCAAGGGCCACGGCCCGATGGCCTACTACGCCGTCCTCGCCGCCAAGGGCTTCCTCGACCCGGCGGTGCTGCCCAGCTTCGGCGCCTACGACTCGCCGCTCGGCCACCACCCGGACCGCCTGCTGATCCCCGGGGTGGAGATCAGCTCCGGCTCGCTCGGCCACGGTCTGCCGATCGCCGTCGGCACGGCGCTCGGCCTGCGCGCCCAGGGGCTCACCGACCCGGCGGTCTGGGTGCTGATCGGGGACGCCGAGTTCGACGAGGGTTCCAACCACGAGGCGGTGGCCTTCGCCGGTGCCTACGGGCTGGACCGGCTGCACGCCCTGGTGATCGACAACTCCTCGGCCACCCACGGCTGGCGGGGCGGCATCGCCGCGCGCTTCGCCGCCGAGGGCTGGTCGGCCGAGACGGTGGACGGCCGCGACCACGACGCGCTGTACGCCGCGTACACCGCCGCGCACCCCGGCCGGCCGCGGGTCGTGGTGGCCCGCGTCGAGCCGAAGAACTCCTGAGCCAGAAGGGCCCGAACTTCCCATGGACACCATGCGCGACCGCTTCATCGCGACCGCCTCCCGTCTGCTGGACGAGGACCCGCGCCTCGCGCTCGTCCTGGCCGACATCAGCGCCGCCGGCTTCGCCCCGGCCGCCGAGCGGCACCCGGACCGGCTGATCAACGTCGGCATCCGCGAGCAGCTGCTGATCGGCGCCACCGCCGGTCTGGCGTTCACCGGGCTGCGCCCGATCGCCCACACCTTCGCCAGCTTCCTCGTCGAGCGCCCCTTCGAGCAGGTGAAGCTCGACCTCGGCCACCAGGGCGTCGGCGCCGTGCTGGTGAGCGCGGCCGGCTCGTACGACTGGCCGGCCGGCGGCCGGACCCATATGGCACCGGGCGACGTCGCGCTGCTGGCCACCCTGCCCGACTGGACGGTGCACGTGCCCGGCCACCCGGACGAGGCCGAGCGGTTGCTGCGGCACGCGGTGGCGGACGGTGACCGCAAGGTGTACGTCCGCCTGTCCGACCACAGCAACGAGCGCGCCACCGCGATCGAGCCGGGCCGCTTCACCGTCGTGCGCAGCGGCACCCGCGGCACGGTGGTCGCGGTCGGTCCGATGCTGGACGCCGTGCTGGCCGCCACCGAGAACCTGGACGTCACCGTGCTCTACGCGGCCACCGTCCGGCCGTTCGACGCCGCCGCGCTGCGCGCCGCCACCGGGAGCGCCGCCACCGGGCGGAGCGCGGACGTGGTGCTGGTCGAGCCCTACCTGGCCGGCACCTCCGCCAACGAGGCCCACGAGGCGCTCGCCGACCGCCCGCACCGGCTGCTCGCCCTCGGCGTGCCGCGCGCCGAGCACCGCCAGTACGGGTCGATTCCGGAGCATCTGGCCGCCTACGGTCTGGACGCGCACGGGCTGCGCGACCGGATCGGCGCCTTCCTCGGGTAGCGAGTCGTCAAGGACGCACAATCACAACGGAGTCAGGTGCGAGTGTGATCGCTCCTTCGGATCCGGAGTGCCCGCCGAACGCCGCCACCACCTCCCCGCCCAGCGGCAGAGCCGCGGCCGACGCCCCGAGGTTGACCGCCACCCGGTAGGGCCCCCGGTGCACCACCAGCCACCCGGCGGCCTCGTCGGCGTCGACCCGCACCGCCGCCAGATCGGGGTCGGACAGCTCCGGGCTGTCCCGCCTGAGCCTGATCAACAGCCGGTACCAGTGCAGCAGTTCGCTGTGCGGAGCGCGCCGGGGCTCGGTCCAGTCCAGGACGGAGCGCAGCACGGTGGCCGGCTCCTGCGGGTCCGGTACCGCGTCCGCCGCCCAGCCGTGCTCGGCGAACTCCCGCCGCCGGCCCCGGCGGACGGCCTCGGCGAGGTTGGGGTCGGTGTGGTCGGTGAAGTACTGCCAGGGGGTGGCCGCGCCCCACTCCTCGCCCATGAACAGCATCGGCGTGAACGGTGAGGTCAGCACCAGTGCGGCGCCGCAGGCGAGCCGGCCGGGGGAGAGGCCGGTGGAGATCCGGTCGCCCAGGGCCCGGTTGCCGATCTGGTCGTGGGTCTGCAGGTAGCCGAGCAGGCGGTCCCCGTGCGCGGGCGGGAACGGCCGGCCGTGGTGGCGGCCGCGGAAGGAGGACCAGCCGCCGTCGTGGAACCAGCCCCGGGTGAGGGCCTTGGCCACCGCGGCGAGCGGGGCGGCGGCGAAGTCCCCGTAGTAGCCCTGGGATTCGCCGGTGAGGGCGCAGTGCAGGGCGTGGTGGAAGTCGTCGCTCCACTGGGCGGCGAGCCCCTGCCCGCCGGCCTCGCGCGGGGCGGTGGTGCGCGGGTCGTTGCGGTCGGACTCGGCGATCAGGAACAGCGGCCGGTTGGTGGTCACCGCCAACCGGTCCACCTCGCAGGCGAGTTCCTCCAGGAAGTGGACGGCCCGGTCGTCGGCGAGGGCGTGCACGGCGTCCAGCCGCAGGCCGTCGATCCGGTAGTCGCGCAGCCAGGCGAGGGCGCTGCCGATCAGATAGGCGCGCACCTCGTCGGAGCCGGGCGCGTCCAGGTTGACGGCCGAGCCCCAGGGGGTGTGGTGCCGATCGGTGAAGTACGGGCCGAACATCGGCAGGTAGTTGCCGGCGGGGCCGAGGTGGTTGTGGACCACGTCGAGGACGACGCCGAGGCCCTTGCGGTGTGCGGCGTCGACGAAGCGCTTCAGTCCCTCGGGCCCGCCGTAGGGCTCGTGCACGGCCCACGGCGAGACGCCGTCGTAGCCCCAGCCGTGCTTGCCGGGGAACGGGCAGACCGGCATCAACTCGACGAAGTCCACGCCCAGTCCGACCAGGTGGTCCAGTCGCTCGGCCGCCGCCTCGAAGGTGCCGGCGGCGGTGAAGGTGCCGATGTGCAGCTCGTACAGCACGGAGCCGGCGAGCGGGCGGCCCCGCCACCCGGTGTGCGACCAGTTGAAGGCGGCGTGGTCGACCGCGCGGCTAGGGCCGTCGGGGCCGTGCGGCTGCCGGGGCGAGCGCGGGTCGGGCAGCGGCCGGCCGCCGTCCAGGACGAACGCGTAGTCCCCGGCGGGCGCCTCGCCGTGCCACCACCCGGCGCGGGCGCCGTCCCGGGCCAGCGCGTGCGGTCGGCCGTCGACGGCCACCTCGACCCGCTCGGCGGCGTACGGTGCCCAGACCTCGTACCTCATGCCGCGCCCCTCCTGGTCAGCAGGGCCACCGGGAGGTCGGCCAGCAGGTCCTTCACCAGCACCGGGCCGGACGGGACGGGGCGGCCGGTCAGCGCGTCGGTCCACTCGCCCCCGGTGGGCAGGTGCAGTTCGGTGCCGCGCCAGCCGCCGTCCCGGGCGAGCCCGTACGGCAGCCGGGTGACGACGGTCAGGACGTCCGGTCCGCGCCCGAAGGCGAGCAGGTGCCCGGCGGCCGGGCCGACGGCGGTGAGCGGCCGGTGGGCGCCCAGCGGGCGGGTGCGGCGCAGGTGCAGGGCGGTGGTGGTGAGGTGCAGCTTCTCGCGCGCGAGGTCGCCCGCGCGGGCGGTCGCGGAGTCGGTGAGCCGGACGGCCAGCGCCCCGAGGTCGACGGCCCGCCGGTTGTCCGGGTCGACCAGGGTGTACAGCGGCTCCTCGCTGCCCTGGTAGAGGTCGGGCACGCCGGGAACGGTGAGGTGCAGCAGCGCGGCGGCCAGCGTGTTGCAGCGCGCGTACGGGGCGAGCGCGGCCACGTACCCCTCGATCCGGGGGAGCAGCCCGGGGTTGCCGAAGACGGCGTGCACCCGGTCGGCGAGGGCGCGTTCGAAGCGGACGTTCTGGGTGGTCCAGGAGGTGTGGACCTTGGCCTCCCGGGCGGCCTTGAGCACGGCGGCGACCAGCCGTTCGGGGGTGGCCGGCCAGGCGGCGACCAGGGTCTGCCAGAGCAGCCAGTCGCTGTCGGGGTCGAAGCGGGCGGCCGGTCCGTGCCCCGCCGCGGTGGACCAGGCGGCGGCCTCGGCGGCCCAGGCCTCGGGCTGCTCGGCCAGCACGGCGAGCCGGGCGCGGGCGTCGGCGCTGCGCTTGGTGTCGTGGGTGGAGAGCACCGTCATGGTGTGCGGCCAGTGCCGTTCGACGTAGTGGCACCAGGCGTGGAAGTCCTCGGGCCGCAGCCCGGGGTGGGCGGGTTCGCCGCCGACCTCGTTGAGGCTCAGCAGCGCGTTCCACCGGTAGAAGGCGGTGTCCTCGACGCCCTTGGCGGCGACCGCGGCGGCGGTCTGGGCGAAGCGGACGGCGAACTCGTCCTGCTCGGGGCCGCGCCCGAGGGTGCCCTCGGCGAGGGCGGCGACAAAACGGTCGGTGGCGTCGGTCGGCCCGCCGTCGGAGGCGAGCGCCTCGTGCAGTTGCCGGGCGGAGGCCTCCGGCAGCGGCTCCCCGGGGCGCACGTACGGCCGGTAGGCGGGGTAGCCGGTGAGCAGCCGGCGCAGCGCGGCGCGCAGCCGCTGCGGCGGGTGGTCGGCGTGGGCCGGGTCGGCGGCGCCGAGCCGGGCGGCCAGCCGGGCCAGCCGCTCCACCTCGGCGGCGAGCTCGCCCTCGGGAGCGGTCATGTCGGCCCGCCCCTGCCGGGCGGCGGCCAGCGCCGGGTGCGGGTCGGCGCAGGGTTCGCCGTCCGGCGGTGCGCCGGTGAGGAACGCCTCGTACGCCCCGGCCAGCCGGCAGGCGCCCGCGTGGTGGGTGAGCACGCCGTCGATCCGGCGCAGCGCGTCGTACCCGGTGGTGCCGGCGCACGGCCAGTCGGCGGGTAGCCGCTCCTCGCCGGTGAGGATCTTCTCGACCACGACGTAGGCGCCGCCGGTGGCCTCGGAGAGCCGTTCCAGGTAGCCGCGCGGGTCGGCGAGCCCGTCCGGGTGGTCGATCCGGAAGCCGTCCAGCACCCCCTCGCGGTGCATCCGCAGCAGTGTGCCGTGGGTGGCCTCGAACACCTCCGGGTCCTCGACCCGGACCGCGATCAGCTCGTTGACGGTGAAGAACCGCCGGTAGTTCAGCTCGGTGCGGGCCAGCCGCCACCAGGCCAGCCGGTACCACTGCCGGGCGAGCAGGTCGGGAAGCGCGAGGCGCTCGGTGCCGGGGCGCAGCGGCAGGACGTGGTCGTGGTAGCGCAGCGTGTCGCCGTCGACGGCGAGCTGGTCGAGGACGGCGCCGAGCCGGTCGCCGAGCAGCGGCAGCAGCACCCGGCCGCGCCCGGGGGCGTCGGGCGGGCCGGGCTGGGCGGTCCAGTCGATGTCGAACCAGCGGGCGTAGGGCGAGTCGGGGCCGTCCCGCAGGACCTGCCAGAGCGGGCGGTTGAGGTGCTCGGGGGCGGGCACGGCCATGTGGTTGGGCACCACGTCGGCGAGCAGCCGCAGGCCGTGCCGGTGCGCCTCGGCGGCCAGGGCGCGCAGGGCCGGCTCGCCGCCGAGCTGCTCGGCGATCCGGCCGTGGTCGACGGTGTCGTAGCCGTGGGCGGAGCCGGGCACGGGCTCCAGCAGCGGGGAGAGGTGCAGGTGGGAGACGCCGAGGGCGGCCAGGTAGGGGACGGCGGCGGTGGCGTCGTGCAGGGTGAAGCCGGGCTGGAGCTGGAGCCGGTACGTGGCGGTCGGGACAGTGGTGGTGGTGGCGGCGGTCGGGGCGCGGGTGGCGGCGGGGGTGGGGACGGAGGCGGCCGGGCGTGGCTGCGCGGGCTCGGCGGCGTGGGTCATGCCTCCATGCCTACCCGGCGGGGAGCGGGGGCAAGACCCGTTGCTGATCCGAACAGGTGAGCGGGGGTGTCGGGGCGCTCACCGGCCCGGTGCTCAGTGGCCCCGGCGCCGCCGGCTCCGCGGCACCGTGAAGTAGCCCGGACGCTGCGGTCCGCCGGCCCCGGAGCGTTCGAGCCTGAGGATCAGACCGTGCTCGGCCCTGGCGTCCGCCACCCGGGCGGCGGCGTCCGGGTCGTCCGCGTACTGGGTGATCGCGCTGTTGAACATCGTCGCGGTCGGCTCGGTGATCGGCCGGCCGGCCGGGTCGTCCCAGACCAGGGTCGTTCCCGCCGCGTACAGCCGGGGGCTGTCGCGCGGCGAGCCGTCCGGGTGGCGGCCGTCGCTCCGGTAGTACGCCAGCGCCTCGGCGACCGAACCGCGCGGGTGCGGCCGCCGGGGGTCCTGGTACAGGCCGCTGCCCCAGTCGGCGACTGCGGCCGCCTCGATCCGGCACAGCAGTTCCGGGACGTCCGGCCCGGCGGCGAAGTAGGCGGTCACGGCGAGCTGGCAGACCAGCTCCAGGCGGTGACCGGGGTCGAGCCCGAGCTCGGGCCGGAACCGCCGGTCGTCCACCTGGGTGACGACGTGGACCACCCCGTCGACCGCGCCGAGCCGCTCGATCAGGCCCTCGACCGCGGCGCGCTCGGCGGCCAGGGCGGCCTCCGCCTCCGGGGTGCGGGCGCGTGCCAGCACCCGCCGGTACGGGGGCGGGCGCCGGATCGTCGCGTCCGCGATCCGGCCGGGAACGGAGAGCAGGGTCCCGATCAGGAACTCCGTCGTGGTCAGATGATCGCCCGCCATGCCGGCCGCCCCCTCGGTCCCCGGTTCCTCCGGGGACCACCGTGGCCCGGGCGACGGCCGGTGCGCAAGATCCGCGGGTGAACCGCGACACCGTTGTTGCTCAGGCGGGACGCTGCAGCACCATCAGCGCGCGGTCGGTGAGCCACAGGGTGTCGCCGGCCTTGACCCGGGCCCCGGCGCCGGGGGCGGGCAGCCGGGGCAGGGCGGTGTCCACCACCACCTGCCACTCCTGGCCGTGCCCGGCCGGCACGGTGAACTCCAGCGGCTCGAAGTGCGCGTTGAACATCAGCAGGAAGGAGTCGTCGACGATCCGCCCGCCGCGCCGGTCCGGCTCCGAGATGGCGTAGCCGTTCAGGAACACGGTGAGCGACTTGGCGTGGCTGGCGCCCCAGTTGCGCTTGGTCATCTCCTCCCCGGCCGGGGTGAACCAGGCGATGTCGGTGAGGTCCTCGTACTCGCCGCCGCCCCCGCCCTCCCCGACGGGCCGCCCCGGGACCGGACGGCCGTGGAAGAAGCGCCGACGCCGGAACACCGGGTGGTCGCGGCGCAGCCAGACCATCCGCTGGGTGAACTCCAGCAGCCTGGTCCGCGGCCCGTCCCCCTCCGGCCAGTGCACCCAGGTGAGCTCGTTGTCCTGGCAGTAGGTGTTGTTGTTGCCCTGCTGGGTGCGGCCGAACTCGTCGCCGTGGGACACCATCGGCACGCCCTGGGAGAGCATCAGGGTGGCGAGGAAGTTGCGCTGCTGACGCGCCCGCAGCTCCTCGACGGCCGGGTCGTCGGTGGGGCCCTCGGCGCCGCAGTTCCAGGAGCGGTTGAAGGACTCGCCGTCCCGGTTGCCCTCGCCGTTGGCCTCGTTGTGCTTCTCGTTGTAGGAGACCAGGTCGCGCAGGGTGAAGCCGTCGTGGCAGGTGACGAAGTTGATCGAGGCGATCGGGCGGCGGCCGTCGTCCTGGTAGAGGTCGGAGGAGCCGGTGAGCCGGGAGCCGAACTCGGCGAGGGTGGCGTTCTCGCCGCGCCACAGGTCGCGCACGGTGTCCCGGTACATGCCGTTCCACTCCGTCCACAGCGGGGGGAAGTTGCCGACCTGGTAGCCGCCCTCGCCGAGGTCCCAGGGCTCGGCGATCAGCTTGGCCTGGGAGACCACCGGGTCCTGCTGGACGAGGTCGAAGAACGAGGAGAGCCGGTCCACCTCGTGGAACTGCCGGGCGAGGGTGGCGGCGAGGTCGAAGCGGAAGCCGTCCACGTGCATCTCGGTGACCCAGTAGCGCAGTGAGTCCATGATCAGCTGGAGCACGTGCGGGCTGCGCATCAGCAGGCTGTTGCCGGTGCCGGTGGTGTCCTCGTAGAACCGCTGGTCCTGGGCGAGGCGGTAGTAGGAGACGTTGTCCAGGCCGCGCAGCGAGAGCGTGGGCCCGAGGTGGTTGCCCTCGGCGGTGTGGTTGTAGACGACGTCGAGGATGACCTCGATGCCGGCCGCGTGCAGCGCCTTCACCATCGACTTGAACTCCTGCACCTGCTGGCCGCGGTCGCCGGTGGAGGAGTAGGAGGAGTGCGGGGCGAAGAAGCCGACGGTGTTGTAGCCCCAGTAGTTGGCCAGCCCGAGGTCGCGCAGCCGGTGGTCGCGGACGAACTGGTGCACCGGCATCAGTTCGATCGCGGTGACCCCGAGCTTGGCGAGGTGCTCGATGACGGCGGGGTGGGCGACGCCCGCGTAGGTGCCGCGGATCTCCTCGGGGATCCCCGGGTGCAGCTTGGTCAGGCCCTTCACATGGGCCTCGTAGAGCACGGTGCGGTGGTAGTCGGTGCGCGGCGGGCGGTCGGTGCCCCAGTCGAAGTACGGGTTGATCACCACCGAGTGCATGGTGTGCGGGGCGGAGTCGAGGTCGTTGCGCCGCTCGGGGGCGCCGAAGTGGTAGCCGTAGACGGACTCGTCCCAGTCGATGTGACCGCTCATCGCCTTGGCGTACGGGTCCAGCAGCAGTTTGGCGCTGTTGTGCCGCTGGCCGAGGCCCGGGTTGTACGGTCCGTGGACGCGGAAGCCGTAGCGCTGGCCCGGTTGCACGCCGGGGAGGTAGGCGTGTCGGACGAAGGCGTCGGTCTCGCGCAGTTCGACGGCCGTCTCCGAACCGTCCTCGCCGAGCAGGCAGAGCTCGATCCGGTCGGCGCTCTCCGAGAACACCGCGAAGTTGGTGCCGGCCCCGTCGTAGGTGGCACCGAGGGGGTAGGGGGTCCCTGGCCAGACCTGCATGGTTCCTCGACTTCCTGGTCCAGAAGGAGAACTGACGGGCATTGCGGTGGTCGGGGCGGCGGACCGCGGGGCACACTTCCGCCCGGCCGGGCGGAACCGGGCGCGCGTGCCGGCCGGGCGCCGTGACGTACGGCACACAGACGGCACAGTCCGCCATACTCCCCGACGCTCTCCCCGACGGCGGGGCCATTCGCGTCGTGTTCGCCCGAACGGGTGTCCCCACGGGCCCCGGTGGCGCTGCTCCGGCGTCGCGGCTCCGCCGTGGGGCCTGCGTGCCGCACGGGGCGGGTGGGACGGGTGGGGCGGGCGGCCCGGGCGGGCCGACGCCGTGGCCCAACCGGCTGCGGGGGTTCGCGGCGGGCAGTACCCTTGATCGTCCGGCCGTCCGGGGCTCATGGCGGTCCATCAGGCGAACCGACGGCGAACCGCCGGTGCGTGCGCCGACGGCGCGCCGTGCGGCCGACCGGCCGGACGGCAGGCAGACAGCTCCGAGCGGCCCCGGCGGCTCCCAGCAGGAACCAGGTGAGGTGGCGCATGGTGTTCCCCGCCGGCGGCCGTGGCGGTGGGCCCGGCGGCCCCGACCGGGGCAGCGCCCGCAGTGAGGCGCCGACGGTGGTCATGCGGCCCGCCCTGACCGGCGGACGCTCGCTCGTCCCGGCCCAGGGCGGACCGGTCGAGGTCCCCGCGCTCGCCTGGTCCGGCACCGAATGGGAGGACGCCTACCAGCGGGTGCGCCTCTCCGGCCGCGCCTACGTCTGGCTCAACCTGGTCGAGCAGCGGCTGCGCTCGCTCGTCGACGAGGTGCTGCACCCGATCTACGCGCCCGCCCACGGCGAGGACTGGGTCACCGCCGCGGCCGGACCGGCCGGCGAGGAGTGGGCGCACCGGGCCGGCGCCGTGCGCGAGGTCAGCCGGCGCAAGGGCTACCTGCTCGACCCGGCCGACGACGACCCGCTGGTCTTCCTCACCCTGCCGCAGCTGCGCGAGCTGATGGTCCAGCACTGGCCGTGTTTCGAGCCCTACCTGGCCGACCGCCGGGAGATCGAGCTGGCCCTCGACGAGCTGGAGGTCGCCCGGCACGTCGTCTCCCGCAACCGGGTGCTCACCGCGACCGTCCTCGCCCAGACCGAACGGGCCGCCGCGCGGCTGCTCGCCCTGTTCGACGGCGGCGCCGGCGCCGTCCCCGCGGACGTCGTCGAGTCGCTGGTGGCCGGCCGGTACGCGGACGTCGTCGCCGTCCACCCCGACCGGGTCCGGCTCCAGCGCGACCTGCCGGTCGAGGACCTGCTCGACGGCGCCCGGCGGCTGGACGCGCTCGGCATCGGCCTCGGCATGCTCTGCCAGAACTACACCGGCAAGCGGCTCGTGCGGCTCGCCACCGACGGCTGCCGGGTCCGGCTGCTCTTCCTCAACCCCGCCAGCAGCGCAGTCCGCCGCCGTGAGCGCGAGCTGGGCCTCGGGCGCGGCGAACTGGGCCGCTCGATCCAGATGAACATCCTGCACGTGCGCCGGGTCCGGGCCGCGCTGCGCGACCAGGGCGGCTTCGAGATCCGGGTGTTCGACGAGACCCCGCGCTTCACCGCCTACCTGGTCGAGGGCGTGCCGTCCGCGGCCCCGGCCCCCGGCGGCCGCCGCCAGACCCGCGACCTCGGTGTCGTCCAGCCCTATCTGCGCCGGGCCCGCGGCATGGAGTCGCCCGCCCTCGTGCTGCGCGGCGGCGCCGGACAGCAGCCGGGCGGCACGGACGCGGGGCTGCTGGAGGTCTACCGCGAGGAGTTCGAGGGCGTCTGGGCCGACTCCCGGCCGGTGTCCTGACCACTGCTCGGGGGGCGTTCGGGGGCGGCCTCAGCGTCCGGGGCCGCCCGGCCGGCCCGCCGCCGGGCGGATCATGAACACGTCGACCGGGTCCTGCCCCTCCACCGTGAAGCCGTGCCGCTCGTACAGCCGGCGGGCGGCGCTGCCCTGGAGCACCACCAGCCGGACCGCGGCCCGCGCGGCATCGGCCTCCGCGAGCACGTGCCGCAGCACGGCGGTCCCCAGCCCCCGGCCCTGGTGCGCCGCGGCGAGGTAGAAGTGCTCCAGCAGCCGCGCGCCCGGCTCGGCCGGCTCGCCCGGTTCGGCCGTCGGCCCGTCCGGCCGGACGGTGACGCAGCCCGCCAGGGCGCCGTCGACCTCGACGACCCGGGTGTACCGGGTGGAGAACGTCTCCCGCAGCCGCCGGCGCACCCGGTGCTCGTCGTAGCGGCCGAGCCGGACCAGATCGGCCCGCATCACCTCGGCCCGCAGCTCGGCGATCGGCTCGACATCGGCGGACCTGCCCGGGCGCAGGCTCCATTCGGGGGTGCTGGTCGTCGTGATGGCCACCCGGACATTGTCCCGGCCGGGCCGCCGAGAACGGGCGCCGGTGCACGGGCGTCGAGCCCCCACCGGCCGGATTGTCGGAGGGGCGGGTGATGATAGGGGCTGCTTCGCACCGGAGGACGGAAGGACACACCCCTATGAGCTGGTGGCAGCAGCCACTGGTCGGCTTCGACCTGGAGACCACGGGCACCGACCCGGCCGTGGACCGCATCGTCACGGCCGCCCTCGTGGACACCGTCGGGGACCGCCGGGTGGGTGTCACCGGATGGCTGATCGATCCGGGCGTCCCGATTCCGGTGGAGGCCGCGGCGATCCACGGGATCGGCGACGACCTGGCCCGGGCCAAGGGACGGCCGGCCAAGGAGGCGGTGGAGGAGATAGCCGCGGCGCTGTGCGAGCGGCTGGCCGCCGGGCGGCCGGTGGTCGCCTTCAATGCGCCCTTCGACCTGTCGCTGCTCGACGCCGAGCTGCGCCGGCACGGCCTGCCGTCGCTCGCCGACCGCCTCGGCGGGCCGGTCGCGCCGGTCCTCGACGCGCTGGTCATCGACCGCGCCGTGGACAAGTACCGCAAGGGCTCCCGCACCCTCCAGCGGGTCTGCGAGGTGTACGGGGTCGAGCTGACCGACGCCCACGAGGCGGGCAGTGACGCCCTGGCCGCCGTCCGGGTCGCCGTCGCCCTCGCCGAGCGCTACCCCGACCGGGTCGGGGACGTCCCGGTGACCGAGCTGCACACCCGCCAGATCGACTGGTTCCGCGCCTGGGCCGAGGACCTCCAGGCCTGGCTGCGGCGCGGCAAGGACCCGGAGGCCGTCATAGACCCCCGCTGGCCCCTGCGCTGAGCCCGGTGCCCAGCAGCCGGGCCTTGGCGGCGGTGAACTCGGCGGTGTCGAGCGAGCCGTCGCGGTGCAGGGCGGCGAGGGTTTCGAGCTGGTCGCCGAGGGGGCGGGAGGTGACCGGCAGGGCGGTGGCGAGGGCGGCGGACGGGTCGCGCGGGTCGTGGCGGACGGCCAGCTCGCCGCCGACGTTCGGCAGGGCGTACACCGGGAACGTCCCGGTGTGGACGAGCGTGTACGACCGGCCGTCCGGACCGGGGTAATGGATGTCGAGCCGCAGCCGGTGCGGGTCGGTGAGCCGGCCGCCCTGCGCGCGGTCGATCCGCTGGACACCGGTGATCCGGCCGGGGACGGTCACGCCGGTGCGGTGCAGGCGCTCGGCGAGCCGCCGGGCGCGCAGGTGGTCCGCGTTCTCGCGGCGGATCCGTCGTTCGCCGCGGACCCCCGTGACCACGGTGAGCAGCGCGAACGGCGCGGCCGCGGCGAACATCCAGGGGTGCGCCACGCCGTTCGCGGGGGCGGCGCCGAGCAGCCCGAGCGTCAGCACGCCCGCGGAGGTCGTCCCCAGCGGGAGGCGCTGCGGCTTCTCCACGGCGCGGTTCTCGGCCAGCCCGAGGGCGCCGAACAGGGCGATCAGCCAGAGCAGCAGTCCGCCGGTGATGAGCAGCGCCGTGAGGCCGTCGTCGCAGGGCCGGCCGGGCTCGCAGGCGTCGGCGGTGAACGAGCGGAGGTAGCCCGTGCCGGCGCCGAAACCACCGAGCGCGGCGAACAGGCCGAGGTCGAAGGCGACGAACTTGCGGGCGCCGCTGACCCGGGGCGTGGTGGTCATTCGCGGATGCTAGTGCGGACCCTCCGTACCGGGACGGACGGTTCGCTGAACGACGGCGTCCCGAGGGGGATACGCCGGGTGGACGGAAGCGGAGCCGCCGCTCAGCACCCGGGCCTTGGCGGTGGCGAACTCGGCGGTGTCGAGCGAACCGTCGCGGTGCAGGGCGGCGAGGCGTTCCAGTGCGGCGATCAGGTCGAGGCCCGGGGCCTGCGGGGCCTGCGGGGTGTCCGGTCCGGCCGGTCCGGCGTCCGGGGCGGGGCCGGTGACCAGCGAGGCGCGGGCGTTGCCCGGGTCGGCGGGGTCGTAGCGGACCTCGGCGGCGTCGCCCCGGCGCGGGGCGTCGTAGGCGGGGAAGGCCTCGATGACGGTGGCCGCGTGCTGCTCGCCGTCGACGGTGGTGAAGGCGACGGTGATCCGCAGCTCCGGGCAGTCGTTGTAGGTGCTCCCGGTGTGGCCGAGGTCGGTGATCCGCCCGGGAACGGTGACGCCGTGACGCTCCAGGCGGTCCTCCCGCTCGGCCCGGATCCGGCTGTCCCGCTGGAACGCGCGCCAGCGGCGGGCGCCCCACCGGTCGAGCACGGCGGTGAGCAGGGCGAGCGGGAGGACGGGGACGAGCAGCCAGGGGTGGAAGGAGCCGTTGGCGAGGGCCGCGCCGAGCAGGCCGAGGGCGAGGCAGGCCAGCAGGACGCCCCGGTCGGAGGTGGCCGAGGGCTCGGTGGTGGGGGCGTCGCCGTGCGCGGTGGTGGCGGTGGCCACCAGGCACAGCAGCCAGAGCAGGATGCCGCCCGCGAGGTACAGGGTGGTGCCGAGGGCGCCGCACCCCTGCTCGGGGCCGCAGGCGTGGGTCGCGAACGCGCGCACGAAACCGGTGGCGGTGAGCCATCCGGCCGTCGCGGTGAACGCCGAGACGACGACGAGTCCGACGATCCGACCGCTGCTCAGACGCGGTCCGGGGACGGTGGGCTGATCAGTGGCCATGGGGCGGAGTGTAGGGGGTCCGGCGGGCCGGATCAGTCGGCGGGGAGGTCGAACCGGTAGCCCTGGGCGGTCAACCAGGGCAGCAACTGCCGTAGCGCGGCGACGGTTTGTGTGCGGTCCCCGCCGCCGTCGTGCAGCAGGACGACGCCGCCGGGCTTGAGCTGTGCCTGGACGGCGGCGACGATGGCCGCCGTACCCGGGCGGGACCAGTCGCGCGGGTCGACCGACCAGCCCAGCGGGCGCAGGCCGTGGTCGGCGGCGATCGTCCGGTTGTCGGCGGTGAACGCGCCGCCCGGGGCGCGGAACCAGCCCACCGCGGTGCCCGGCCCGCCGGCCCGGACGATCATCTGCCGGGCGTCGGCGATCTCGTGTTCGGCCCGGTCGTGGGGGAGCGCGGCGAAGGGCTGCGGGTGGTCCACGGTGTGGTCGCAGAGCCGGTGGCCGGCGGCGAGGATCCGCTGCACGGCGGCCGGGTCGGCGGCGGCCTGCTTGCCGATCACGCAGAACGTGGCCCTGGCCCCGTACTGGGCGAGCAGGTCCAGCACCTGACCGGTGGCGGGGCCGGGGCCGTCGTCGAAGGTGAGCGCGACCGTCCGGCCGCCGGAGGCGGTGGAGTGGACGACCGCGGTGGGGACACCGGTGGTGGGGGAGACGGCGGGCGGCGGGGCGGGCGTGGAGGTGGCGGCCGTCGGGGTGGGGGCGGGCTCCGGGGAGGCCGGGGCCGGCGCGGCGGAGGACGGGGCCGCCGTCGGGGAGGCCGGGGCCGGGGCGGGGGAGGCCGGGGCGGTGGTGCTCGGCTCCGGCCGGAGCGCGCCGTTCGCCGTGCCGCAGGCGGCCAGGGCCAGCGTGGCGAGCGCCGCCGCGATGCCCCTCGCCGTCCGGCGCAGGCCGCGCCGGACGGCGGGGGAGAGGGACCGCGGGGCGGCGGGCTCCGACATGGCGGCGGCTCCTGAGGGGCAGAGGCGGTGCCGATCCTCGGTCAGGATGACTGTCCGACAAGACGCACTTCATACCGCCGTTGGTTCCCGTTCCACGGCCCGACACCCCCGCCGACCGGCGCGTTCCGGCCACCGCGACCCGGGCCGGAACCGGTCAGAACGGGTACCAGCGCACCTCCGAGGCCCCCGTCCGCAGCGAGTCCACCCGCCGCCGGAACTCGGCCAGCGCCGCCGGATTGCCCGGCGCCTGCTGCGCGACCCAGGAGGCGCTCGCCGTCTCCCGCGCCCCGCGCAGCACCGTGAAGCCGGACCACTCGCGCACGTCCCAGCCGTACGCCTCGGTGAACGCCCGGTACTCCTCGCCCGGCACGCCGTACCGGTCGTGGCTGAGCGCCAGCACCACCAGGTCGTGCTCGCGCAGGTCGTCGGCGACGAACTCCAGGTCGAGCAGGACCGGCCCGTCCGGGCCGATGTGGACGTTGCGCGGCAGCGCGTCGCCGTGGATCACACCGGTCGGCAGGTGCGGGACGAGCGCGGCCGCCTCGGCCTCGAAGGCGTCCCGGCGCCGGCGCAGGAAGTCGACGTCGGCCGGGTCGACATGGCCCTCGGCGGAGGCGAGCCAGCGCCCGACGGGTGCCAGCAGATCGCGCCGCCCGAGCGTGAACGGCGGGGCGGGCAGCCGGTGCAGCGCGTGCAGCAGCGGGGCGAGGTCGACCGGGCGGGCGGGCCGCTCGGCGGGGGCCAGCCGGTGCCAGAACGTGACGGGGTGCCCGTGGGCGAGCTGCGGTTCGACGGGGACCGCGTCGTACGGGCGGACCACCGGGACGTCGTGGCCGGCCAGCCAGTCGGCGACGGCGAGCTCGCGGCGGGCGCGCTCGTGCAGTTCCGGGCCGCGGCCGACCTTGGCGACCACGGCCGGGTCGCCGAGGTCGAAGACGGCGTTCTCGCCGAGGGCGAGCAGCCGGGCGTCGGCGGGGCCGGGCAGGCCGGCCGACTCGCAGGCGTGGGCGAGCAGCGTTCGGGCCCGCCCCTCGTCGAAGGGGAGCATGAGGGTGTCCGTTTCCTTGCATGACAGCCGGGTGTGGGTGGGCGATCATTCTGGCAAACGGCTGCCGGGCCCCGTGTCTCACGGGGCCCGGCATCGTCCGAGGTCCGAGGGTCCGAGGACCGCTGGGGAAGGTCAGACCTCGATCCGGCGGTGCCGGGCCTGGTGGGCCTGCGGCTCCGTCGCGGTCTGCGGGACCGGGGCGGCCTGGGCGGCGGCGCCGGTGCCGAGCGGCGGGACGCTCTCGCCGTGCGAGAGGGAGGGCAGCCAGTCGAGCCAGCGCGGCAGGTACCAGTTGCGCTCGCCGAGCAGGGTCATCACCGAGGGCAGCAGCACGGCGCGGATGATCGTCGCGTCGATCAGCACCGCGACCGCGAGGCCGACGCCCATCTGCTTCATGGCCTGCATGGACAGGGTGCCGAAGACCGCGAAAACCGCCACCATGATCACCGCGGCGCTGGTGACCACACCGGCCGTGGAGCGGATGCCGTGGGCGATCGCGGCCCGGGTCGGCAGGCCCCGGTCCCGGCCCTCCTTGATCCGGGAGACCACGAAGACGTGGTAGTCCATCGAGAGGCCGAAGAGGATCACGAAGAGGAACAGCGGCACCCAGGACTCCACCGCGCCGACGCCCTCGGTCCCGAGCAGCGAGGCCCCCACGCCGTGCTGGAAGACCAGCGTCAGCACCCCGTACGCGGCGCCGACCGACAGCAGGTTGAGCACCACGGCGGTGCCGGCGACGGCCAGCGAGCGGAACGAGGTGAGCATGAGCAGGAAGGCGAAGGCCACCACGAAGCCGAAGACCAGCGGCATCGAGCCGGTCATCTTGGCGTTGAAGTCGTACGAGCCGGCGGTGCGGCCGGTGACCGGCGCCTCGGTGCCGGGAACCTTGAGCACGGTGGCGGGCACGAGCTGCTCGCGCAGGGTCTTCAGCGCGGCGTTGCTGACCTCGTCGTTGCCGGTGCCGTTGAGCGGGATGTCGACGGTGGCGACGTTCTGCTGCCGGTGGACGGTGACGTCGACCGGTCCGTGCATCTGCCCGCCGGCCAGCGCGCGGGCCTTGAGGTCGGCAATCGCGGCGGTCATCGCGGGGGAGCCGATGTCGGTCGCCTTGATCACCACGGAGGCGGGCGCCGGGCTGCCGGGGAAGGCGGCCTCGATCTTCTGCGAGACGGCGACCAGCTCGTTGCCCCTGGGCAGCTGCTGCTGGAAGGTGAGGTTGGCGGTGTGCATGGTGAGCAGCGGGGCGGACAGCCCGATCAGCACGGCCCCGGCGAGCACGGTGGCGGCCAGCGGGCGGTGCAGCACCGGGGTGAGCACGGCGTTCCAGAACCGGCCGCCGGTGGTCGCGGCGTCCGGGTGCCGGAGCCTGCCGAGGAACGGGACCCGGCCCTTGCCGACCCGGTCGCCGAGCATCGAGAGCAGGGCGGGCAGCACGGTGAGCGAGCCGAGCACGGCGGTGACGACGACCACGATGGTGGCGTAGGCCATGGCCTGGAACTCGGCGATGCCGGTGAGGAACATGCCGGCCATGGCGATCACCACGGTGACGCCGGAGACCAGCACGGCCCGGCCGCTGGTGGCGGCGGCGATCCGCAGGGAGGTCTCCAGGTCGCGCCCGGCGGCCCGCTCCTCGCGCTCGCGGCGCAGGTAGAAGAGGCAGTAGTCGACGCCGACGGCGAGGCCCACCAGCAGCATCACCGAGCTGGCGTTGTTGCTGGTGTGCAGCAGTCCGCTGCTCAGCGCGACGAGTCCGCCGGCCGCGACGAAGGCGGTGAGCGCGAGCACGACCGGCAGCACGGCGGCGACCAGCGCGCCGAAGGCGACCAGCAGGATGCCGAGGGCGAGCGGGACGGCCGTCCACTCGGCGCGGGCGAAGTCGTCGGAGAACTGCTCCTCCATCCACTTGCCGGAGCTGGCGTCACCGAGTTCGACCACGGTGAGGTCGGGGTGCTGCTTCTGGACGGCGGCGACGGCGTCGACCACGGCGGTGACGTTCTTCACCGCCTCCTCGCGCTCGCCGTTCACGGTGAGCTGGACGAGGGCCGAGTGGCCGTCGGCGGAGACCGCCTTGGTGTCGTAGGGGGAGCGGACGTCGGTGGCCTTGCCGGTGCCGTTGACCGCGGCGACGACCTGCTCGACGGCGGTCCGGAAGGCGGGGGCGTCGGTGGTCAGGCCGGTGCTCTGGACCAGCACGGTCTCGGTGGACGGCGGCTTGAGACCGGCCTGGTCGAGGATCTCGGCGGCCCGGGAGACCTGGCCGGGCATGGATTCGGCGTCGGTGACCTTGGTGCTGCCGTGCAGGCCGCCGAGGAAGGCGGCGAGGACGACGAAGAGCAACCAGCCGAAGACGGCGGTCTTTCGGTGCCGGGCGCTCCACGCGCCCATGGCGGCGGCCATGCCGAGCTTGGTCTTCACGGGTTCCCCCTGGGAATGCGGCCGGCGCCGGGATCGGTGACGGGCGTGGCCGGGTCTGCGGCGGTGTTCGTCCGCCGGGCTGTCGCCGCCGGGGTGCGGCCCGGCGTCCCAACAGACAGTAGGGAAGCCGCAGGTGATGAGGTATCCGGCTGGCGGGGGAGTCCGCCCTGTGGTTCTCCTCGGGGGCGGGGTGGGGTTTTCCCTACCCGGCAACCCTGATATCTCCTCCCAGGGATAGGGGCGCCGACTCCACCCTGAGGGGGAGTCAAATCCACCCGGAGCACGAGGTCCGGGGCGTCGTACGGGGGCGAAGATGGGTCAGGGCCGCTTTTCGCGTCCCCGAGGGGGTCGGCCTGCGGCAACGGGGTCGTGGGGAAAACTGCTTGCCGGTCGGCAAGCAAGTAGCCGTAGGATGGCCTCCTCTGAGTACTTACCTGCCGACCGGCTAGGCCCGTGCCCCCGCACCGGCCGGGGCCGATCCCGATCCGTCGCCCGGCGTCCCGTCCCCCAAGGGCTGCGGTGAACCATGCCCAGGAGGCATCACGAGCATGTTCCACCGACTAGGACAATTTGTCGTCCGTCGCGCCTGGTGGGTGATCGCCGGGTGGATCGTCGCGATGATCGCCATCGCGTTCAGCGCGCCGAAGATCACCGCCCAGACCGACGAGGCGGCGTTCCTCCCGAAGCACTACGAGTCCATCCAGGCCGCGCAGTTGCAGGAACAGGCGTTCCCGGCGAGCTTCACGCCCTCCGCGCTCGCCCTGTTCGAGCGCAACGACGGCGGCCAGCTGACGGCCGAGGACAAGGCCGCCGCGGCGAAGGTCGTCCAGGGCCTCACCGACAAGAAGATCGAGCACGTCGAGCAGATCATCCCGGTCAGCGAGCAGACGACGTCCAAGGACGGCAAGTACGCGCTGGCGCCGGTCGCGATCGACAAGGCCACCCAGAACTCGGAGAAGTTCGGCGAGGTCGCCAAGAAGGTCCGTGACGAGGGCAAGGCGCTCGCCCAGGGCACCAGCCTGAAGTTCCAGCTCGGTGGCCAGGCCGCCCAGCAGCTGGACCAGCAGGAGTCCTCCGGCGCGGCCGACGCCGTCATCGGCATCAGCAGTGTCGTGCTGGTCGCGATCATCGTCGGCCTCATCTTCCGCAGCGTGCTGGCCGGCCTCCTGCCGGTGCTGCTCTCGCTGATGATCGCCATGCCGACCGCGAACGGCCTGATCGCCTACGCCACCAAGGCCTTCGACCTGAAGTCCACCCCGGTGCTCTCGGCGATCCTGATCGTGGTGGTGCTCGGCGTCGGAACCGACTACTTCCTGTTCCTCGCCTTCCGCTACCGGGAGCGGCTGCGGGCGGGCGACACCCGACAGGAGGCCGTGGTCAACGCCGTCGCCCGGGTCGGCGAGGCCATCGCCTCCGCGGCCGGCGCGGTCACCGTCGCCTTCGCGGTGCTGATCCTCTCCAGCCTCGGCATGTTCAAGGCGCTCGGCCCGGCGCTGGCCATCGCGGTCGTCGTCACCGCCTTCGCCTCGCTCACCCTGGCTCCGGCCGTGCTCACGGTCATCCCGGCCCGCGGGGTGTTCTGGCCCGGCAAGAAGTGGATGCGGGAGCCGAGCGACGCCCGGTTCGCCGCGCTCGGCCGCGTCGTCGAGAAGCGTCCGGCCGTCGTGGCCCTCGCCTCCGGCGGCGTGCTGCTGGCCCTGACCGCCGGCGCGCTCAACTACAACGGCACCTTCGACCTCGCGGGCAGCTCGATGCCCAAGACCAAGGAGTCGATGGTCGTCCAGGACAAGCTGGTCACGGCCTTCTCGGCCGGCGCCGCCGACCCGACGCACGTCTACCTGACCAACACCGGCGGCGGCAAGCTCGACCAGGCCGCGTTCGACGGGTACGCCGCCAAGCTCGGCGCCGTTCCCGGCGTCGCCGAGGCCCAGGCGAAGCCGGAGGTCAGCAAGGACGGCGCGACCGCCGACTTCACCGTGCTGCTCAAGAACGAGCCGTCCGGCAACGAGGCGATCGACACCGTCACCAAGCTGCGCGAGGTCGCCCATGCCCAGGCGCCGTCCGGCACCGAGGCCAAGGTCGGCGGCATCACCGCGATCTACAAGGACATCAACCTGGCGATGAGCCACGACTACAAGCTGGTGTTCCCGATCGCGGGTCTGCTGATCCTGCTGATCCTGGCCCTCCAGCTGCGCAGCGTGGTCGCCCCCTGGTACCTGATGGCCTCGGTCGGCCTCGGCTTCACCGCCACCCTGGGCTCCTCGACCCTGCTGTTCCAGAACATCAAGGGCGAGCACGGCATGATGTTCATGCTGCCGATCCTCATCTACCTCTTCGTGGTGGCGATCGGCACCGACTACAACATCCTGATCATCGCCCGTCTGCGCGAGGAGGCCCGGGAGGGCCGCAACCCGCGCGAGGCGGCCCGCGAGGCGGTGCGGCACGGCGGTCCGACCGTCGCGGCGGCCGGCTTCATCCTGGCGGTGTCGTTCGCGACCTTCATGCTCGCGGGCAACATCTTCATGCTGGAGTTCGGCTTCGGCATGGCCTTCGGCATCTTCCTGGCGGCCTTCGTGATGGCGATGTTCTTCACCCCGGCGCTCACCGCGCTGGTCGGCAAGGCCGCCTGGTGGCCCGGCCACGGCGGTGACGCCGTCGGCGGCCACGGCGGTCACGGCGGCCCGACCGCCACGCCGGCGAGCCCGTACGGCGCGCACGGCCTGCCGGAGTCGGCCGGACGGCACTGAGGCCGCTCGACCGTCCAGGTGACAGCAGGGCGGCAGTAGGTGCCGCCGGGGAACGGCGCCCGCTTCGGCGGGCGCCGTTTGCCCGTTCCGCGGGGCCTGCAAACGTGATCTGTCGGGCAGAAAATCCCCGGTCAATCGGGGTGCGACCGTGCTACAGTCGACTCAGTTGCAGTTTTGGTTCCCATGAACGCTTGTGTGCGCCTGCTGGTCCCAACCAACAGGCGCATTTGTTTTGTCCGGTGTTTCAGTCTCCGGATGGGGATCGCGGCTACTTGGGGTCCACGAGGTGTGGGCTCCGATGCCCCAGTTAGAGGAGACGGTTATGGCTACCGGCACCGTGAAGTGGTTCAACAGCGAGAAGGGCTTCGGCTTCATCGAGCAGGAGACCGGCGGCCCGGACGTGTTCGCGCACTACTCGAACATCGTCGCGCAGGGCTTCCGTGAGCTCGTCGAGGGCCAGAAGGTCGAGTTCGACGTCACCCAGGGCCAGAAGGGCCCGCAGGCCGAGAACATCCGCGTCATCTGAGTCCGGCTTCCGAGCTGACTCGCGATCTCGCGTAGCGAGGGCCCGCACCGCACGGTGCGGGCCCTCGCCCATGCCGCCGAACGGCCGGGGCGGCGAACTCCTTTCCGACGGCCGACCAGCCCCTGACCGGGGCTGTGTGCTACGGACGGAGAAACCCCGTGACCACCCCTGCCCAGCCGCCCCGTGACGGCGCCCGCAAGCCCCGCAGTCGCTCCGGTGCCCCGCGCACCGGCGCGGGCCAGCGCTCCGGCTCCGCCGCGCGCTCCGGTGGCGCTCCGCGCTCCGGCGCGTCCTCCCGCCCGCCGCGTCGCAACGCGCCGCGCGTCGCCGAGCCCGCCGACTTCGCCGTCGTCGAGGGCACCCCGGCCCGCCCGCCGGCGGCGAGCTTCGCCGAGCTGGAGCTGCCCAAGGCGATCCTGTCCGCGCTGACCCGCGAGGGCGTCACCGAGCCGTTCCCGATCCAGGCCGCCACGCTGCCCGACTCGATCGCCGGCCGCGATGTGCTCGGCCGCGGCCGCACCGGCTCCGGCAAGACCCTCGCCTTCGGCCTGCCGCTGCTCGCCCGCACCGCCGGCAGGCGCGCCGACGCCCGCCACCCGCTGGCGCTGGTGCTGACGCCCACCCGCGAGCTGGCCCAGCAGGTCACCGAGGCGCTCACCCCGTACGCCACCGCCGTCAACCTGCGGATCGCCACCGTCGTCGGCGGCATGTCGATCACCCGGCAGGCCAACGCGGTGCGCCGCGGCGCCGAGGTCCTGGTCGCCACCCCCGGCCGGCTGGACGACCTGATCGGCCGCGGTGACGTCCGGCTCTCCGACGTCGCGATCACCGTGCTCGACGAGGCCGACCAGATGGCCGACATGGGCTTCCTGCCGCAGGTCACCAAGCTGCTGGAGCAGGTCGCCGAGGGCGGGCAGCGGATGCTGTTCTCCGCGACCCTGGACCGCAACGTCGACCGGCTGGTCAAGCGCTTCCTGACCGACCCGGTGACCCACTCGGTCGACCCCTCGGCCGGCGCGGTCACCACCATGGACCACCACGTGCTCCAGCTGGACCCGGCCGACAAGGCGTCCACCACCGCCCACATCGCCTCCCGCGACGGGCGCGTGATCATGTTCGTGCACACCAAGCACGGCGCCGACCGGCTGGCCAAGCAGCTGCTCGCGAACGGCGTGAAGGCCGCCGCCCTGCACGGCGGCAAGTCCCAGCCGCAGCGCAACCGGGTGCTCGACCAGTTCCGGGACGGCCACGTCACCGCGCTGATCGCCACCAACGTCGCCGCCCGCGGCATCCACATCGACGGCCTCGACCTGGTCGTCAACGTCGACCCGCCGATCGACCACAAGGACTACCTGCACCGCGGCGGCCGCACCGCCCGGGCCGGCGAGTCCGGCACCGTCGTCACCCTGGTGCTGCCCGACCAGCGCCGCGAGGTGGGCCGGCTGATGACCGTGGCCGGGATCCGCCCGACCACCACCAAGATCCGCCCCGGCGACGCCGAACTCACCCGGATCACCGGCGCCCGCACCCCCAGCGGCGTGCCGGTCAGCGTGGCCGTGCCCGCCCCGGCGGTGCCCGTCGACGCGGAGGCCGGGAAGGCCGCGCCGAAGACCTCCTCCGGCCCGCGCCGGCGTTCCGGCAAGCGCTCGGGCCTGCCGACCGACGTCGACATGAACGGCAACCCGCGCCGCCCCCGGCCCAAGCAGCGCGTGGGCGGTGCGGGCGGCGGCCAGGGCGGCGGCGCGCCGCGCCAGGCGGCCGGCTTCATCGGCCGCTCCTCGGGCCGCGCGAAGCCCGGCAGCGGCTCCAAGTCCGGCTCCAACTACGGCACCGGCCGCCAGCGCCGCCAGGGCGACTGAGCGAACGGCCCCAGTGATCGGTCGACCGAGCGACCGGCCTGCTGAGCGAACGGTACGACCACGGCGCCACCCGGCGTCCGACGGCCCGGTTCACCCCGTTGCGGGGTGAACCGGGCCGGGTGCTTTCCGGCCGGATCCGCCGCGGCCCCGGCCTGCTGCCGCGTCCGACCGTCCGTTCGGGCCACACCCCGTCCGTGGACGGACGACTGGCGTGATCGTTCCCCCGCGCTGTTGACCGTGGCCAGACATCCCCCGACGCTTTCACGCGGCCCGCACAACCGTCGCACCGTCATCACGGTTCCCCCGGGCGGGCCGTCCGGTTCACCGTCCACGGAAGGACCTTCCCGATGCGTCGTACCGCCGCCCTCCTCTCCTCCGCCGCGCTGCTCGGCGCGGCCGCCTCGCTCGCCGCGCCGGCCACCGGCGCCCAGGCCCTCGCCGGGGGCTGTGGCGCCTCCGTCGCCGGCTGGAGCGCCTACGGCACCTGTTCCGGCATCGACCCGCTCCAGACCTGGTACGTCTCCGCCACCTGTCAGTGGTGGAACGCCCAGCACACCGTGCAGTTCAGCCGCGGCACCTTCAGCGGCGTGGTGGTCGGCGACGGCAGCGCGGTCGCGCCCTGCGGCGTCAACGAGACCGTGTCCTTCCCGTACATCGTCTTCGGCGCCAAGCTCCCCCCGCAGCCCGCGGGCCCGGTCGGCCAGATCACCGGCTACGCCGGCAAGTGCGTCGACGTGAAGGGCGCCAGCAGCAATGACGGCACCCCCGTCCAGATCTACGACTGCAACGGCACCAACGCCCAGCAGTGGAAGATCGGGGTGGACGGCACCATCCGCGACTTCCTCAAGTGCATGGACGTCTCCGGCGGCGGGACCGCCAACGGCACCAAGGTGCAGCTGTACACCTGCAACGGCAGCGGGGCGCAGCAGTGGCAGGTCCGGGCCGACGGCTCGATCTACAACCCGCAGTCCGGCCGCTGCCTGGACGACCTCGGCTTCTCCACCGCCAACGGCAACCAGCTGGGCATCTGGGACTGCAACGGGGCCGAGAACCAGGTCTGGCACGTCCCCGCGTGACCGGGTCGGTGGCGGCGGCGGTCGTGACCGCCGCCACCACCGGGCCGCCGACCGGACCGCCCCCAGACCCAGGAGCCTCGTCATGCGTCGAACCGCCCTGCTGTTCTCCACCGCCGTGCTGGCCGGAGCCGCCGCGTTCACGGCCCCGTCCGCCGGCGCCGCGCCGAGCGCCGCGCCGACCGCCACCTCCCGGGCCGCGACCTCCCAGGCCGCCGCTCCGGCCGCCCTGGCCGTGTCCTGCCCCATCAGCCGGACCGCCAACGGCTTCATCGCCACCTGCTCGGGCCTGGACCCGAACCAGACCTGGACCATCAACGGCGTCTGCGTGACCATCGATTCGAGCGGCTTCCCGGCCTACCGGCCCGCCTCCGGTCCCTACCGCGCCGGTGACGGCACCAACACCGCGACCTGCGTCTACGGCGGGATGCCGTCCTCCGCCAACATCTCCTGGGGCCCGGTGCCCCCGGCCGGCCCGGTCGGCCCGATCGTCGGCTACGTCGGCAAGTGCGTCGACACCCGGACCGCGGCCACCGGTTCCCCCGTGGCGATCTGGGACTGCACCCCCGGGCTGGTCGGCCAGCAGTGGAAGGTCGCGGTCGACGGCACCATCCGGACCTACGGCAAGTGCCTGGACGTCACCAACGGCGACACGGGCAACGCCACCCGGGTGCGGCTCTACGACTGCAACGGCTCCGGCGCCCAGCAGTGGCAGCCCCGCCCGGACGGCTCGATCCTCAACCCGCAGTCCGGCCGTTGCCTGGACGACCTCGGGTACTCCACCACCAACGGCAACCAGCTGGGCATCTGGGACTGCAACGGCGCCGCCAACCAGGTCTGGCAACTGCCGATCTGACGCCGGGTCAGCCCAGTGCGCCGTCGGCCAGCGCGGCCAGGCCGGCGGCGATCCGCGCCGGGGTGGCGCCGCACGAGCGCTGGTGGCGGAAGAGCTCGGGGGCGAGCGGGGCGAGCAGCTGGTCGGCCAGGACCTCCGGGTCCGGCCGGCCGGCCGCGCGCGCCAGGTGGGCGACGTGCAGCCGCCAGAAGGCGTAGGCGCCGGTCCGGTAGCGGGCCGCGCCGGTCTCGGCGCCGAGCACCAGGTGCACATGGGTCTCCAGCAGCTCGACCATCGCCGCGTAGAACGCCGCGAGCCGTTCGGCGGGGGCCGGCGCCGCGCCGGCGTCACCTGGGCCGAGCGGCGGCTCCCCGCGCAGCAGCCGTTCCTGGAGGGCGCGTTCGTGCTCGTCGAGCA
This sequence comes from Kitasatospora sp. NPDC057965, assembly GCF_042887135.1. Classification (NCBI taxonomy): domain Bacteria; kingdom Bacillati; phylum Actinomycetota; class Actinomycetes; order Kitasatosporales; family Streptomycetaceae; genus Kitasatospora; species Kitasatospora sp. NPDC057965. The sequence goes on along the minus strand of NZ_JBHVPZ010000003.1, from coordinate 244,888 downwards.
GGGCGCGGGCGATCGAGGCGCGGTCCGGGTAGCGGCGGTAGAGCGTGCCGCGGCCGATGCCGGCCGCGCGGGCGATGTCGTCCATGGTGACGGCGGCTGGGTCGCCCGCAGCGAAGAGCCGTTCGGCGGCGGCGAGCACCTTGGCACGGTTCCGGGCGGCGTCGGCCCGTTCGCGGGGCGGCGGCCCGTCGGCCAGTGGGAGGTTCGTCGTCATGGGTTCCAGCCTAGGAGGCAAGTGGACACACCGTCCACTTGCCTCTACGGTTTGGGGAGCCGATAAGTGGACGACGTGTCCACTTCTATCGCGGCTCCGTCCTGCCCAGACCCGCCCCGGGGGTTCACCGTGTCCCACCTCCTGCACCTCGACAGCAGCGCGCGCACCGACTCCTTCACCCGCCGCCTCGGCGAGGCCTTCGCCGAGGCCTGGGAGGGCGGCGGGGGCGAGGTCACCCACCGCGACCTCGCCGCCGACCCCGTCCCGCCGATCCGCGAGGGCTGGACCCGGATCTGCGACACCCTGCTGCGCGAGGGCATCACCGACATCGCCCGCTACCCCGAGGCCGTCGGCACCGAGCAGGAGCGGGAGGCCTGGGCCGTCGTCCGGCCGTTGCTCGACGAGCTCGTCGCGGCGGACGCCGTGCTGATCGGCGCGCCGATGTACAACTTCGGCGTCCCGGCCGCGCTGAAGGCCTGGATCGACCAGGTGACCTTCCCGAAGATGGTGCTCGCGCCGCGCAGGTTCGTGGTCGTCGCCGCCCACGGCGGCGCCTACGGACCGGGCACCCCGCGCGCGCCCTACGACCACAACGGCCGCTACCTGAGCGACTTCTTCCGCGGCCACTACGCGGTCGAGGACACCGAGGTGATCGCCGCCGAACTCGTCAACTCGCTGGTGGACCCCGCCCTGGCCGGCCGGGTCACCCAGCACCGGGAGTCCGTCACCGGCGCGCTGCACCGGGCCGGGGAGCTGGGCGCGAAGCTGGTCGGCCACCGCGTCCCGAGGGAGGGCTGAGCGCCGTGCCGTGGATCTGGCTGCTGCTGGCCGGGGTGGTGGAGGTCGCCTGGGCGCAGTCCATCAAGCCGACCGAGGGGTTCACCCGCCTCCCGCAGACCGCCCTGTGCCTCGTCCTCATGCTGGGCGCCGTCTACCTGCTCTCCCGCGCCCTCCAGGACCTCCCGGTGGGCACCTCCTACGCGGTCTTCACCGGCATCGGCACCATCGGTACCGTGCTGACCGCCCTCGCCGTCCGCCACGAGGTCCCGTCGCCCGCCGCCCTGGCCGGCCTCGCCCTCATCACCGCCGGCCTCCTCACCGTCCACCTCGGCACCCCCACCCCCTGACCCCGTCACGCCGGCCCCCGGCGCGACGGCGTCGACCGAGCAATGTTGGTGGAATACAATGGCTTGTCCATCACCAACATCACTCCTCGGAGGTGCGGAATGTCCGTGACACAGATCGACATCGACGAAGAGGCGCTGGAGCGCGCCATGGCACTGGCGGGAGTGCGGACCAAGAAGGAAGCCGTCAACCTCGCCCTCCGCTACTACGCCGAGCAGCGGGAACGCGCGGCGAGGATCGGCCGGCACTTCGAACGGGCCCGGCAGTGGGGAGCGGTGGAGGACGCCGAGCGGCTGCACCGGGTGGAGAAGGACGCCCGGTGATCTACCTGCTCGACACTTCGGCCCTGGTGCGCCTGCTGCGTGACCCGAAACTTCAGACCACCTGGTACGACGCGATCGACGCCGAGTCGATCGCGTCGTGTTATCCCCAGCGCGCGGAGTTCCTCTACAGCGCGCGGGACGCCCGGGAGTACGACGAGATCGCCGAGATGTTCGCCGACCTCTATCCGGACGTCACGGTCCCCAAGAGCGCCGGACGCTGGATCGACACGGTGCAGCGTCGGATGGCTCTCGCGGGCCAGCACCGCAGTGCCTCTGCGGTCGATCTCCTGATCGCGGCGACGGCGGCGCACCATGGACTCACCGTGCTGCACGACGACGCCGACTACCGGACGGTGGCCCGCCACGCGCCCGATCTCACCGAGCACAGCATTCTGGACCACGGCTGACCGCGGAGCCGAGCTCCGAGAAGCTCAGGCGGTGAGGGCCGGGGCGGTGTTTGCCGCTGTGCGCGCCTCGTCGTAGCGGGTGAGGAGGAGGCGGGCGAGGTCGGGGGTGGGGGCGAGGGGGGCGGCCAGGTGGTCGGCGGCGGCCTCGCCGGCGGCTTCGGCGATGCGGTCGGGGAGCAGGCCGGGGGCGAGGAGGTAGGGGGAGACGGCGACCCGGTCGACGGCGGGAGTGCGGCGCACGGCCGCGACCGCGTCGGGCACGCGCGGGCCGCCCGCGGAGGCGTAGGCGACCTCGACGGCGGCCCAGCCGCGGGTGCGGCGCCACTCGGCGGCGACCGCCCGGGTGGCGGCGTCGGCGGCCGGGTCGGAGGAGCCGGCGGCGGCGAGCACGACGCCGGTGCGGGCGCGCACGGCGGGGGAGGCGAGCGCGGGGGCGGCCTCGGTGAGCCGGCGGTCGAGCGCGCACAGCAGCAGCGGCGACGGGCCGAGCACATCGGCCACCGGCAGGTCGGCGCCGGCCGCGCGCAGGGCGGCGGGGATGTCGTGTTTGGCGTGGAAGGCCCGGTTGAGCAGCAGAGGGACGGCCACCGCCGCCGGCCCGAGCCGGTCCAGCACCTGCGGGATCCGCGGCGCGCAGTGGTCGAGGTAGGCGGTGGCGACGTCCAGGCCGGGCCGCAGCGCCCGCACCTGGGCGACCAGCGCGGCGACGGCCGCGGCGTGCCGGGGGTCGCGGCTGCCGTGGGCGATCAGCAGCAGGGCGGGGCTGCCCGCCGCCACCGGGGTGGCGGGGGCGGCGGACAGCCGTCGGTCGGTCATGCGCGGGGCCTCACTTGCCGCCGGCCAGCAGGCCGCGGTTGCGCAGGACCCGGCGCTCGACCGGGGTGAAGACGAGCAGCTCGATGGCGATGCCGACGAACAGGATGAGGATGATGCCGAGCAGGACGCCGGCCATGTCGGAGAACTCGCGCTGGTTCTCCAGGAACCGGCCGAGGCCGAGGCCCAGGTCGGGGGAGGAGGCGACGAGTTCGGCGGCCATCAGCGAGCGCCAGGAGAAGGCCCAGCCCTGCTTGAGTCCGGCCAGGTAGCCGGGCAGCGCGGCGGGCAGCAGGATGTGCCGGGCACCGGTGAGGCCGGTGGCGCCGATGGTGCGCCCGGCCCGCAGGAACAGCGGCGGGACCTGGTCGATGCCCGCGACCAGGCCGTTGGCGATGGACGGGACGGCGCCGAGCAGGATGACCGCGTACATCATCGAGTCGTTGATGCCGAGCCAGATGACGGCGGCCGGCACCCAGGCGACCGAGGGCAGCGACTGGAGGCCGGAGAGGACCGGGCCGAGCGCGGCCCGCACCGGCTTGACCCGGGCGACCAGCAGGCCGATCGGGGTGCCGATGACAAGCGCGACCAGGAAGCCGGACAGCCCGCGCCAGACGCTGGTCCAGATGATCGAGAACAGCGTGCCCTTGTACCAGAGGTCCTCGGCGGCGTGCCAGACGTCCAGCGGGCTGGGGAGCTTGTACTCGGTGGTGACGTGCAGGCTGTAGGCGCCCTGCCACAGGGCGAGCACCAGGACGACGCCGAGCAGCGGCGGCAGGACCTTCTGCCGCAGCGTCTCGGCGGTGGAGTTGCGCTGGGTGACGACCGCGTCCAGGGCGTCCAGGCCCGACCCGACGCTCGCGAAGTCGGCGACGGTGCCCGCGTGGGCCGACCCGGCCTTGGTGGTGGTGTCAGTGCTGGCCATGGCGGCGGATCTCCCCACGCAGTTCTTCGGTGATCTCGATGGACAGGTCGGCCACGCCGGAGGACTCGATCCGGCGCGGCTGGGGGAGGTCGATGTGCCACTCCCGGTTGACCCGGCCGGGGCGGGAGGAGAGCAGCACCACGCGCTGGGCCAGCCGGACGGCCTCCCGCACGTTGTGGGTGACGAAGAGCACGGCCAGCTTGCGCTCGGCCCAGATCCGGGTGATCTCGTCGTGCAGGACGTCACGGGTGATGGCGTCCAGGGCGGCGAACGGCTCGTCCATCAGCAGCACCTTGCTGCCCTGGGCGAGCGCGCGGGCCATCGCGACGCGCTGGCGCATGCCGCCGGACAGCTCGTGCACCCGCTTGTCGTAGGAGCCGTCGAGCCGGACAAGTTCGAGCAGCCGCTCGGCCTCGGGGCGGCGCTCGGGGCGGGGGACGCCGGCGAGCTTCAGGGCGAGTTCGATGTTCTTGCCGGCGGTGAGCCAGGGGAAGAGCGCGTGTTCCTGGAACATCAGCGCGGGGCGTCCTCCGGGCACCTCGATGCTGCCCGCGGTGGGCTTGTCGAGGCCGGCGACCAGGTTGAGCAGGGTGGACTTGCCGCAGCCCGAGGCGCCGAGCAGCGTGACGAACTCGCCCGGGGCGACATCGAGCGTGATGTCGTCCAGGACGTGGGTCTGCGCGCCGGGACGGCCGAAGGACTTGTGCACGTGCGAGATCCGGACGGCGGGGGCGCCGTCACGAGTGCCGACGCCGGGGGCGTCGTCCGAGGTGGTCAGTGCCGGAGTCATTCCGGGCACCTCCTGCGTGGTGTGGTCTGGCATCTGGTGTCAGGGAGAGGACCGGGGTCCGGGCCCCCGCCCGGCCCGAGCTCGGGGCATCGAGCGGGCATCGGTACGGGCGGGGCGGGGGCCGGACCGCGGGGTTCGTGCGCGGTGGTGCGGTCCCGCAGGCGCTACTTGGCGCCGAGTCCGGCGTCCGCGACGGGGCTCTGCCCCTTCTCCTTCAGCACCTTGTTGAGCAGGGTGAGGTCGTAGATGCCGTTCAGGTTCGGCTTCTTGAGCAGGCCGGCGGTGACGGCGTTGTCGGCCTCGGTCTGCAGGGTGGCGGCCAGCGGGTCGTCCAGGAAGTCGATGTCGGCCCAGGCCGGGTCGAGGATGGCCGCGTCCAGGGCGTTGCCGGCCTCCTTCTTGATGGCCTCGTTGGCGTCGGCCTTGGCCTTGTCCGGGTTGGCCTTGATGAAGGCGTTGGTGTTCACCGAGCCGCGCAGCACGGCCTCGACCACGTCGGGGTGTTCGGCGAGGAACTTCTGCGAGACGATGATGTTGGTGATCACGAACTTCTTGTCCGGCCAGATGTCCTTCTCGTTGAGCAGGACCTTCGCGCCGAGGGTGACCAGCTTGGACGCGGTCGGCTCGGGCACCCAGGCGGCGTCGATGGAGCCCTGCTTGTAGGCGTCCGGGGTGACCTTGTTGTCGCTGCGCACCACGCTGACGTCGCCGGCGCCGGACGCGGCGTCGACCTTGAAGCCCTTGCCGGCCAGGTAGTTGAGCAGCGCCACGTCCTGGGTGTTGCCCAGCTGCGGGGTGGCGATCTTCTTGCCCTTGAGGTCGTCCAGGGAGGCGATCTTGTCCGGGTTGGCGACCAGCTTGACGCCGCCGGAGGCCGAACCGCCGACGATCTTCAGCGACTTGCCGTCGGACTTGGTGAAGCCGTTGATCGCCGGGGAGGGGCCGATCCAGCCGATGTCGATGGAGCCGGCGTTGAGCGCCTCGATCTCGGCCGGGCCCGCGTTGAAGACCTGGGGCTTGATCTGGGTGGCGCCCAGCTCCTTCTGGAATATGCCCTCCTGGAGGCCCACCAGCGGGGTGCCGTGGGTCAGGTTGGCGAAGTAGCCGATCCTCACCGTGTCGGCGGAGAGCTTGGTGCCGGAGGCGCTCGCCGAACCGGAGGCGGAATCACCGGCGGGGGCGGCGGCGTTGGTCTTCTTGTCGTCGTCCTTGGAGCCGTAGCCGCAGGCGGAGAGCAGCGCGACGGCGGTGAGGCCGGCCACGGCGGCCGTGGCGGAGCGTCTGATCCGGCCGGCGGTGGGGCGTGCGAGGGTATGCGGAAGTGCCTGGTTCGGTGCCATGGGTGAGTCCTGTTCGCGGACGGACCGTCAGGAGCGCGGTCTCGGGAGGACGTTCGGTCAAGGTTGTGCTTGCGGCACCGCGCGGGGTGCCGGGCAAGCCGGGCCGGGGGACGCTGCTGCGCCTGCTGTGGGGAGGGACAGCGGCGGCCGGCCCGGTGACAGGGCGTTCTCAGCCCTGTCGGCCCACACATCGCGTCAGGCCGCCCTGGCCGCTGCCGAGGACGCCGCTGCCGATGCGGCCGCCTTCCTTGTCCATGCCCGAGAACGCCTCGCTGGGCATCAGACCCAGTCCTCCTCGTCGGGTTCGTTCGCGTCGGTGCTGCGTACGGTCTCGAAGGCCTCGCCCGCCATGCCGGCGGTGAGGGTGGTGCCGTCGGCCGGGTCGATCAGCAGGAACGAGCCGGTCCGGCGGTTGTCGCGGTACTCGTCGAGCGCCAGCGGCTCGGCGGTGCGCAGCACCACGTGGCCGATGTCGTTGACGTTCAGACCCTCGGCGCCGGAGCGCTGCTCCAGCGTGTCGATGTCGATCCGGTAGGTGATCTCCTTGACCAGCGCGCGCACGGTGCGGGTGGTGTGCTTGAGCAGCACCTTGTCGCCGGCCCGCAGCGGCCGCTCGTTGAGGTGGCTGACGGTGGCCTCGATGTCCTTGGTGGGGACGGGCGCGACGCCGGCCGCGATGAGGTCGCCGCGGGAGATGTCGATGTCGTCGGCGAGGCGCACGGTGACCGACTGGGGGGCCCAGGCGATGTCGGTGGCCCGGCCGAGGGCGTCGATGCCGGTGACGGTGGTGGTGTGGCCCGACGGCAGCACGGTGACGGCGTCGCCGACCCGCAGCACGCCGGAGGCCAGCTGGCCCGCGTAGCCGCGGTAGTCCGGGTGCTCCTCGGTCTGCGGGCGGATCACGTACTGGACCGGGAAGCGGGCCGGCTCGGAGCTCGGGTCGCTGCCGACCGGCACGGTCTCCAGGTGCTCCAGCAGGGTCGGGCCGCCGTACCAGTCCATGTGCGCGGACGGCTCGACGACGTTGTCCCCGGCGAGCGCGGAGATCGGGACGGCGACGACGTCCTTGACGCCGAGCGAGGCCGCGTAGGCGGTGAACTCGGCGGCGATGGCGGCGAAGACGGGCTCGGCGTAGTCGACCAGGTCCATCTTGTTGACGGCCAGCACCACGTGCGGCACCCGCAGCAGGGCGGCGACGGCGGCGTGCCGGCGGGTCTGCTCGACCACACCGTTGCGGGCGTCGACCAGGACGACGGCCAGCTCGGCGGTGGAGGCGCCGGTGACCATGTTCCGGGTGTACTGCACGTGCCCGGGGGTGTCGGCGAGGATGAACCGCCGCCGGGGGGTGGCGAAGTAGCGGTAGGCGACGTCGATGGTGATGCCCTGCTCGCGCTCGGCGCGCAGGCCGTCGGTGAGCAGCGCGAGGTCGGGCGCCTCCTGGCCGCGGCCCAGGGAGACGCGCTCGACGGCCTCCAGCTGGTCGGCGAGCACCGACTTGGAGTCGTGCAGCAGCCGCCCGACCAGGGTGGACTTGCCGTCGTCGACGGAGCCCGCGGTGGCGAAGCGCAGCAGCGAGGTGGCGGTGCCGGTCCGGGTCGTGCCGGTCTGGGTGGTGCTCATTAGAAGTATCCCTCGCGCTTGCGGTCTTCCATCGCGGCCTCGGAGAGCTTGTCGTCGGCGCGGGTGGCGCCGCGCTCGGTGAGGCGGCTGGCGGCGATCTCGGCGATGACGGCCTGGATGGTGGTGGCGTCGGAGTCGACGGCACCGGTGCAGGACATGTCACCGACGGTGCGGTAGCGGATCAGCCGCCGTTCGACCGGCTCGTTCTCCTTGGGACCGCCCCACTCGCCGGCGGTCAGCCACATGCCGCTGCGGGCGAAGACGTCGCGCTCGTGGGCGTAGTAGATCTCCGGGAGCTCGATGTTCTCGCGCTCGATGTACTGCCAGACGTCCAGCTCGGTCCAGTTGGAGAGCGGGAAGACGCGCACGTGCTCGCCCACGGCGTGCCGGCCGTTGTAGAGCGACCACAGCTCGGGGCGCTGGCGGCGCGGGTCCCAGGCGCCGAACTCGTCGCGCAGCGAGAAGACGCGCTCCTTGGCGCGGGCCTTCTCCTCGTCGCGCCGGCCGCCGCCGAAGACCGCGTCGAAGCGGCCCTTCTCGATGGCGTCGAGCAGCGGGACGGTCTGCAGCGGGTTGCGGGTGCCGTCGGGGCGCTCGCGCAGCACGCCGCGGTCGATGAAGTCCTGCACCGAGGCGACGTGCAGGCGCAGGTTGTGCTCGGCGGCGACGCGGTCCCGGTAGGCGATGACCTCCGGGAAGTTGTGGCCGGTGTCGACGTGCAGCAGCGAGAACGGGACGGCGGCCGGCCAGAAGGCCTTGAGCGCCAGGTGCAGCATGACGATGGAGTCCTTGCCGCCCGAGAAGAGGATCACCGGGCGCTCGAACTCCCCCGCGACCTCGCGGAAGATGTGCACCGACTCGGCCTCCAACGCGTCCAGGTGGGACAGCGCGAAGGGGTTGTCGTCGGCCTGCACCAGGCTCTGGGTCGCGGTGGTCATGCCAGGCCCCTCTCGGTCAGGAAGGCGTGCAGCTCGGCGGCGGACTCGGCGACCGCGCGGCCCTGGGTCTGGAGCCGCAGCTCCGGGTTCTCGGGCGCCTCGTAGGGGTCGTCGACGCCGGTGAGGCCGGAGATCTCGCCGGCCGCCTGCTTCGCGTACAGCCCCTTGACGTCGCGCTCGGCGCACAGCTCGACCGGGGTGGCGACGTGGATCTCCAGGAAGTCGGTGCCGTGCTCGGCGTGCCGCTCGCGCACGGCGGCGCGGGAGTCGGCGTAGGGCGCGATCACCGGGGCGAGCACCTTGACGCCGTTGGCGGCGAGCTTCTCGGCGACGAAGCCGATCCGGGTGACGTTGGTGTGCCGGTCCTCGCGGCTGAAGCCGAGGCCCTTGGAGAGGAATTCGCGGATCTCGTCGCCGTCCAGGACCTCGACCTTGTGGCCCTCGGCGCGCAGCCGCTCGGCCAGGGCGAAGGCGAGCGTGGTCTTGCCCGCGCTCGGCAGCCCGGTCAGCCACACGGTGGCGCCGCGCTCGCAGGGGCCGGCCGCGCGGGCCGCCTCTGCGGCTCCGGCGGCGGCCAGGGTGTCGGCTGTGGTCACGTTGCAGTCCTTAGAACGGGAGGGTGTTGACGGTCGGTCAGAGGTGGATGCCGCACTCGGTCTTGCCGGAGCCGGACCAGCGGCCGGCCCGGGCGTCCTCGCCCTCGCCCGGCTTGCGGGTGCAGGAGAGCGGGGAGCAGCCGACGGACGTGTAGCCCTCCCACAGCAGCGGGTTGAGCAGCACGCCGTTGGCGTTGACGTAGGCGTCCACGTCGTCCTGCGTCCAGCGGGCGATCGGGGCGATCTTGACCTTGCGGCGCCGGGCGTCCCAGGCGACCACCGGGGTGTTCGCGCGGGTCGGGGACTCGTCGCGGCGCAGCCCGGTGGCCCAGGCGTCGTAGCCGCCGAGGCCGCGGTTGAGCGGCTCGACCTTCCGCAGCGAGCAGCACAGGTCGGGGTCGCGGTCGTGCAGCCGCGGCCCGTACTGGGCGTCCTGCTCGGCCACCGTCAGTGCCGGGGTGAGCGTGATGACGTTGACCGGCATGGTCGCCGCCACCGCGTCCCGGGTGCCGATGGTCTCGGGGAAGTGGTAGCCGGTGTCCAGGAAGACCACGTCCACGCCGGGGAGGACCGAGGCGGCCAGGTGGGCGACGACCGCGTCCTCCATCGAGGAGGTGACGCAGAAGCGCTTGCCGAAGGTGTCGGCCGCCCAGCGCAGGATCTCCTGCGGGGTGGCCTCCTCCAGCTCGCGGCCGGCCCGGGTGGCCAGCTCCTCGTGGTCAGTCGTCGTGCCGGTCACTCTGGTTACCCCCGTTGGTCGGTGACAGCAGGCCGAGGAACTTCAACTGGAAGGCCCGGCGGCACCCGTGGCATTCCCAGGCCCCGTGCCCGGCCTCCGAGGGGCGCAGGTCCTCGTCCCCGCAGTACGGGCAGAAGAACGGGGCCGCACGCTCACTCACGACAGCTGCTCCTCGCTCGCCCGGGCCGCCCACTGGGCGAAGCGCTCGCCCTCGGCGCGGTCCTCCCGGTACCGGGTCAGCACCCGCTCGACGTAGTCGGGCAGGCCCTCGCTGGTGACCTTGAGGCCGCGGACCTTGCGGCCGAAGCCGGCCTCCAGGCCGAGCGCGCCGCCCAGGTGCACCTGGTAGCCCTCCACCTGGTTGCCCTGCTCGTCCGTCACCAGCTGACCCTTGAGACCGATGTCCGCGACCTGGATGCGGGCGCAGGCGTTCGGGCAGCCGTTGATGTTGATGGTCAGCGGCTCGTCGAAGTCGGGCAGCCGCTTCTCCATCTCGTCGATGAGGGTGCGGCCGCGCTCCTTGGTCTCGACGATGGCGAGCTTGCAGTACTCGATGCCGGTGCAGGCCATCGTGCCGCGGCGGAACGGCGAGGGGGTGACCCGCAGGTCCAGCGCCTCCAGGCCGGCCACCAGCGACTCGACCCGGTCCTCGGGGACGTCGAGCACGATCATCTTCTGCTCGGCGGTGGTGCGCAGCCGGTCGCTGCCGTGCGCCTCGGCGAGGTCGGCGATCTTCCCGAGCAGCGCGCCGTCGACCCGGCCGACCCGCGGCGCGAAGCCGACGTAGAAGTTGCCGTCCTTCTGCCGGTGCACGCCGACGTGGTCGCGCCAGCGGCCGGCGGGCTGCTCCGGGGCCGGGCCGTCGACCAGCTTGTACTTGAGGTACTCGTCCTCCAGCACCTGGCGGAACTTCTCGGTGCCCCAGTCGGCGACCAGGAACTTCAGCCGGGCGCGGTTGCGCAGCCGGCGGTATCCGTAGTCGCGGAAGATGCCGATGACGCCGCCGTAGACGTCGGCGACCTCGTCCAGCGGGACCCAGGCGCCGAGCCGGACGCCGAGCTTCGGGTTGGTGGACAGGCCGCCGCCGACCCAGAGGTCGAAGCCGGGGCCGTGCTCGGGGTGGACGACGCCGACGAAGGCGACGTCGTTGATCTCGTGGGCGACGTCCAGCAGCGGGGAGCCGGAGACGGCGGACTTGAACTTGCGCGGCAGGTTGGAGAAGTCCTTGTTGCCGATGAAGCGCCGCTGGATCTCCTCGATGGCGGGGGTGCCGTCGATGATCTCGTCCTCGGCGATGCCGGCCACCGGGGAGCCGAGGATGACGCGCGGGGTGTCGCCGCAGGCCTCGGTGGTGGACAGGCCGACGGCCTCCAGCTTCTGCCAGATCGCGGGGACGTCCTCGATCCGGATCCAGTGGTACTGGATGTTCTGACGGTCCGTCAGGTCAGCGGTGTTGCGGCCGTACTGCTCGGAGACCTCGGCGACGGCGCGCAGCTGGGCGACCGTCAGCCGGCCGCCGTCGATGCGGACGCGGAGCATGAAGTACTCGGCGTCGAGCTCGTGCGGATCCAGGATCGCGGTCTTGCCGCCGTCGATGCCCTCCTTGCGCTGGGTGTACAGACCCCACCAGCGCATCCGGCCCCGCAGGTCGGCCGGGTCGATCGAGTCGAAGCCCCGGTGCGCGTAGATCGTCTCAATACGTGTCCGCACATTGAGACCGTCGTCGTCCTTCTTGAACTGCTCGTTGGCGTTCAGAGGAGTGAAGTGGCCCATGCCCCACTGGCCCTCGCCGCGGTGACGGGTCACCTTGCGAGCGGCGGCGGGGCGGCGCGCGGGGGCGCGGTCGGCCGGGGGCTCGGCGGTCTCGGGGGTGGTGGCCATGGTGAAGTCCTTCGGGGCAGGTGGCTCTGACGCCGGGTTGGTCGCTGGGCGTGCTCGGCGGTGCGGTACTGCTGTGACCTGCGGATTCCTCAGGGCCGGGAGAGCAGTCGCGGTGGCCGGGCGGGCGCCTGCGCATCCGCTTCGGCGGGGATGGCGGGGAAGGTGGCGCCGGGTGCGGTGGGAGACGGCGGGATCGGGCTCAGGTCACCGGACAGATGGCGCTGGACACGCGAAGGAGATCGACGTGCAGTCGACCTACTAGGGTGGTTCCGGCGCTCGGCATGGCAAGAGATTCGCACGGCGCACGACTCGCGGTCCACTAACGTCCGTATTCTGGATGCCTGAGTTTCGGATCGTGAGATGTCGGAGCGTTCCCGCCGCTCCCGCCGACGGGGGTCCCGCAGGACCCCCGAACGGCGCCCCGACCCCGGGAGATCGGTCGACGGGCCCAGGCCCGATACCGTTACCCCTGTGCAAGCAGCAGGCGAAACGACCAGGCCGAACCCCGAGCGGCCCTCCCGTCGTCGGGGCAAGGGCTCCCGGCGCAGGCGGGCGGCCAAGCAGGCCGCCTGGCGGACCACCGGCTGGGCCCTGGTCAAGGACACCACCAACACCTGTGTCGAGTACCGGGTCACCGGCCTCGCGGCGGAGGCGGCGTTCTTCACCCTGCTCTCCATCCCGCCGCTGCTGCTCTGTCTGGCCGGCACGCTCGGCTACCTGGACGACTTCGTCGAGGCCGGCACCATCGACAAGCTGAAGGCCGACATCGTCAAGGCGGCCGGCACGGTCCTCTCGGACTCCTCCATCACGCAGGTGGTCCAGCCGCTGCTGGGCCAGGTCTTCGACCAGGCCCGGCCCGACCTGATCTCGATCGGCTTCCTGCTGTCGCTGTGGTCCGGATCCCGGGCGCTCTACATCTTCATCGACACCATCACCGTGATGTACGGGCTGGACGGGCGGCGCGGCATCGTCAAGACCCGGCTGCTGTCGCTCGGCCTCTACCTCGGCGCGCTGGTGATCGGCTCGCTGGTGCTGCCGCTGCTGATGGCCGGCCCCGAACTGGTGACCAACGCCGTGCCGGAGAGCGCCTGGCTGCTCAGCGCCGCCTACTGGCCGTTCGCGATCGTGTTGCTGATCGTCTCGCTGACCACCCTGTACCACCTGGCGGTCCCGGTCTCCACGCCCTGGCGCGAGGACATCCCGGGCGCGCTGGTCGCCCTGGTGGTGCTGGTGTTCTGCAGCGTGGCGCTCCGGCTCTACCTGGTCAGCTCGATCGAGGGCCACTCGGTGTACGGCTCGCTGGCCGCGCCGGTGGCGGTGCTGCTGTGGATCTTCGTGGTGGCGCTCGCGGTGCTCATCGGCGCGGCCATGAACGCGGCCATAGACCGTCGCTGGCCCACCCTGGAGACCGCCGACGCCCGCGCCGAGAACGAGCGCGCCCACGAGGCGGCGGCCGCCGCGGTGGTCCGAGAGGTGGCCGCCCGGCGCGCCGTCGAGCGGGCCCGCCGGGCGCGCGAACTGGGCCTCGCCGAGGGCGGCGACGACGAGTACGGGGAGGACGAGGGCGAGGACGGCGACGTGCCCTCCGAGTACCCCGAGCGGTGGGCCGACGTGCTGGCCGCCGACAACGTCCGCGGCCGCCTCTCCGCCCGCGGCGGCCCGCACCACCGGCCCGTCCCGCCGCCGCCGGACAGCGACCGCCCGACCGCCCCGCCCCCCGAGTACCCGCTGCCGACCCGCCCGCCGCGCCCGCCGTGGGACGAGCGCTGAGCCGGCGATCCGCCCCGAGGGGATCCGCCCGTGGTGGAAATCCGCGGGTGAAAAACCGGTTGGCAGGGTGGGGCCGGGCCGCTAGCGTGTGAGCGTCCGGTTCGGGCGGCGCAGGCGCCGCGCCGAGGAGAGAAAGCAGGAGGTGAGTCCCGTGGCCACGACTGTCATGACGGCTGCCCTGGGCAGCGCCCGCGTCCACCTCTCCCTGCCGGCCGCCGGCTGACGTAGCCACTCGCGCACGCAGCCGCAGCAGCCCGGCGGGATCGCTTTCCTCCCGAAGGGCCCACTGCGTTGTTCAACGCTGCCTCCGTTCCGTCTTCCTCTGACCTTTCCTCCCCGCTGCTCGGCTACGGCTGGACGGCCGAGCTCGACGAGCTGTTCGCGCCGCTCGCCGAAGCCGGGCTGGTCGCCGCCCGGATCGTCCGGGTCGACCGCGGCCAGTGCGACGCCGTGCTCGCCGACCCCGAGACCGGTGAGCTGCGCACCGTCCGCGCCGACACCCGACAGGTCGGCGACGCCGACATGATCAACTGCCCGTGCACCGGCGACTGGGCCGCCGTCGACCTCTCGGCCGGACTGCCCATGCCCGCGGTCGCGGCGCTGCTGCCGCGGACCACCGCGATCATCCGCAAGGTCGCCGGCAAGCGCTCCGACGGCCAGGTGCTCGCCGCCAACGTCGACACCGTGGTGGTCGCCGCCTCGCTCGCCGCCGAGCCCGACCTCGGGCGGATCGAGCGCTTCCTCGCCCTCGCCTGGGAGTCCGGCGCCGAGCCGGTGGTCGTGCTCACCAAGGCCGACCTGGTCGACGACGCCGACTTCATCCGGGCCGACGTCGAGGCCGCCGCGCCCGGCGTCACCGTGCTGGTCGTCAGCGCCGAGACCGGTGAGGGGATCGACGTGCTGCGCGCCTGCACGCCGGGCACCACCGCGGTGCTCGGGCAGTCCGGCGTCGGCAAGTCCACCCTGACCAACGTGCTCGCCGGGATCGACGTGATGGCCGTGCAGGAGGCCCGCTCCGGCGACCAGAAGGGCCGGCACACCACGACCACCCGCGAGCTCGTGCTGCTGCCCGGCGGCGGGGTGCTGATCGACACGCCCGGGCTCCGCGAGGTCGGCCTCTACGGTGGCGAGGGCGTGGCGCTGGCCTTCGCCGACATCGAGGAGCTGGCCGGGGAGTGCCGCTTCCACGACTGCAACCACGAGAGCGAGCCCGGCTGCGCGGTGCGGGCGGCGCTCGCGGACGGCTCGCTGCCGGAGCGCCGGATGGAGAGCTACCGCAAGCTCCAGCGGGAGAACGAGTGGATCGCCTCCCGCTCGGACGCCCGGTTGGCCTCGGCCCGGGTGAAGAAGTGGAAGACCATCACCAAGACGATGCGCGCGGCGGGGGGAACCGTGAAGTGGTGAACTCCGGGGTGCCGGCGGCGGGACGGGTGCCCCTCCCGCCGCCGGCGGCCCGGCGCAGACGGTGTCAGCGGAGGTCGGCCACCAGCCGGAAGCGCTCCAGGACGACGGGCGTGGTGTCGTCGACGGTGAAGGCCGGGTCGCCGAGCGAGGCGCGCAGCTCAGCGCTGTGCCAGAACCGCTCGTGCCCGGCCCGCCACTCGGCGACCGAGGCGTACCCCTCGCCCTCGTCCAGGGCGTGCCGCAGATCGACCTCGCCGAGCGGGACGACCCGGACCTCGGTGTTCTCGATCACCGCGACGATCCGCCCCGTCGAGTCGACCACCGCCCCGCGGGTGCCGGCCTGCGGCAGCGGTGCGTTCTCCCGCTCGTACTCGGTCAGCAGGCCGGTGGTGCTGGTCTTGGCGCCGGAGAGCACGGCACCGACCAGCCGGTCCCGCAGCGGTCCGGGGAAGGCGAACTCGTCGACCCGCAGCGCGGCGACCCGCGGGTCCTCCGCACCGGTGTAGGGCTGCTCGGACACGCGTGCTCCTGGGGGGTCGGGGGCCGGTCGTGCGCAGGCTATCCGGCGGGAGGGCGCCCGGGCGCGCGATTTTCCGCCCGCCCGGCCGCCCGTCCGCCGCTCTCCAGGCCGCCCGCCCGTCCGGCGACCCGGTCCGCGACGCCCATGTCCGATTTCCGCCAGTCGCGGGCCATCGGGTGCCGCAGACTGGACAGCGTGATCGACGACGACATCCGGTACCGCGCCGTGGACAGCCGGGACGCCCGCTTCGACGGCGTCTTCTTCACGGCCGTCACCTCGACCGGCATCTACTGCCGGCCGAGCTGCCCGGCCGTGACCCCGAAGCGCGTCAACTGCACCTTCTACCCGAGCGCCGCCGCCGCGCAGAGCGCAGGCTTCCGGGCCTGCCGCCGCTGCCGCCCCGACTCCGTCCCCGGCTCGCCCGAGTGGAACCACCGGGCCGACCTGGTCGGCCGGGCCATGCGGCTGATCGGCGACGGAGTCGTGGACCGCGAGGGCGTGGCCGGCTTGGCCCAGCGCCTCGGCTACAGCTCCCGCCAGCTGCAGCGCCAGCTCACCGCCGAACTCGGCGCCGGCCCGATCGCGCTCGCCCGCGCCCGCCGTGCCCAGACCGCCCGGCTGCTGCTCCAGACCACCGAGCTGCCGGTCACCGACATCGCGTTCGCGGCCGGCTTCGCCTCCGTGCGGCAGTTCAACGACACCGTCCGCGTGGTCTACGACCGCACCCCCAGCGGGCTGCGCGCCGAGGTCGCGGCCGGCCGCCGCACCGCCACCCCGGCCGGCGGTCTCGCCCTTCGGCTCGCCTACCGGGGCGCCCTGGACAGCGACCACCTGATCGACTTCCTCGCCCTGCGCGCCGTGCCCGGCGTGGAGGAGGTCGTGCCCGGCGCGCGACCCGGGGTGCGCACCTACCGCCGCACCCTGGCGCTCCCGTACGGCCACGGCATCGCCGAGGTGGACGGCCTCGCCCCCGGTGAGCCGGCCACCCGCGGCTGGCTCGACTGCCGGCTGCTGCTCACCGACTTGCGCGACCTGCCGACCTCCGTCCAGCGCCTGCGCGTCCTGTTCGACCTGGACGCCGACCCGGTCGCGGTCGACGAGCAGCTCGGCGCCGACCCGCTGCTCGGCCCGCTGGTGCGGGCCCGGCCCGGGCTGCGCTCACCGGGCCACGTCGACCCGCACGAACTGGCCGTGCGCGCCGTCCTCGGCCAGCAGATCACCGTCGGCGCGGCCCGCACCCTGGCCGGCCGGCTCGCCGAGAAGTACGGCACCGCGCTGCCCGAGCCCAGCGGGGGGCTGCGGCTGCTCTTCCCGACCGCCGCCGCGCTGGCGACCGCCGACCCGGAGGACTTCGCGATGCCGACCGCCCGGCGCCGCGCCCTCACCGGCCTGTGCGCCGCCCTCGCCGAGGGCGTCGTGCGGCTCGACGGCGGCGTCGACCGGGAGGAGGCGGCCGCGCGGCTGCTCGCCCTGCCCGGCATCGGCCCGTGGACCGTCGGCTACCTGCGGATGCGCGCCCTGGCCGACCCCGACGTCTTCCTCCCGAGCGACATCGGCGTCAAGCACGGACTGCTCCGGCTCGGCGCCCCGGGGGACCCGAAGTCCGCCGCCCCCGCGGCCGGGGCCTGGGCCCCCTGGCGCTCCTACGCCGTGCACCGCCTCTGGGCGGGCCCGGCCGTCGACCCCGGCACCGGAGTCGACCCCAGTACCGGAACGGAGAACACCGCAGCATGAGCACCACCGTCTTCACCTACATGGAGAGCCCGTTCGGCCGGCTGATGCTCAGCGGCATCGTCCCGGACGGCGGCGGCCCGGCCGGACTGGCCACCGTCACCGCCCCGGGCCAGCGGTACGCGCTCGCCGAGCCCGCCGACGACTGGGTGCACGACCCGGAGGCGCTCGCGGAGCCGGTCACCCAGCTCACCGAGTACTTCGCGGGCGAGCGCACCGCCTTCGACCTGGAGCTCGCCCCCGTCGGCACCGAGTTCCGCCGCCGGATCTGGGCCGCCCTCGACAAGATCCCCTACGGCGAGACCGTCACCTACGGGCAGCTCGCCGACCTGGCCGGCGAGTCGCCGCGCGCGGTGCGGGCGGTGGGCGGGGCGGTCGGCGCCAACCCGCTGCTGATCATCCGCCCCTGTCACCGCGTCCTCGGCGCCAACGGCGCCCTCACCGGCTTCGCCGCCGGCGTCGACCGCAAGCGGTGGCTGCTCGACCTGGAGCACGGCACCTCGCTGTTCTGACCTGCCGAACCGCTGACCTGCCGAACCGCTGATCCGCTCAACCGCTCAACCGCTCAACCGCTGAGCCGCCGAGCCGCTCCGCGTGCCGGGCGCTCCCGGTCAGTCCGCCGGGAGCGCCCGCAGGTCCACCCGCCAGTCGTTGCTGCGCATCCAGCGGCCGGGCGGGAACTCGAAGTCGGTCTCGCCGAGGAGGGTGAAGCCGGCCCGGCGGCACACGGCGTTGGAGGCCGGGTTGTCGACCGAGGGGAAGGCGTGCAGGTACCGGTGGCGGCCGGTACGGGCGGCGGCCTCGACGGCGGCCCGCGCCGCGACCGCGGCGATGCCCCGGCCCTGGTAGGGCGGCAGGACGTTCCAGCCCATCTCGTGGACGGTATCGCCGCGCCAGGTGCGCTCCGCGTAGCCGACGGTGCCGACCGCCACCCCCTCCGGCTCCAGGACGACGCGGTACATGCAGCCGGTGCCGGAGGGGACGAAGTCCAGATAGCGCCGGTGCCGCACGAGCATCCGCTCCTCGTCCTCCGGGCCGCCGGTGTGCCTGCGCATCTCCGGGGTGTTGACCAGGCGCAGCAGGGCGAGGTCGGCGTCGGTCCAGGGTTCGAGGCGGAGCAGCGCGGGATCCATGACGGGACGGTAGCCGGGCGGGCGCCCGGCGGGGTACCCGATTTCCGCGGGAGGCGGATCCGCCGGTCAGCCGCCCGCGGGCTCGGCGAGCGCGCGGGCCAGGTTCTCCAGCGCCGGCAGCGCGTGCATCACGGCGTCCCGGTCGGCAGGGGAGAGGGTGTCGAGGGCGGAGGCGATCCGCCGTTCGTGGGCCCGCTGCCAGTCGTCGAGCTGGCGCCGCCCGGCCGGGGTGAGCGCGATCCGCGCGGTGCGGCGGTCCCCGGGGTCGGCCTGGCGGTCGACGAAGCCGGCGTCCAGCAGCTTGCCGACCAGGCCGCTGACGGTGTTGGGGGCGAGCCGCTGGCGGGTGGCCAGTTCGCCGACCCGCAGCGGGGCGGCGGCGAGGGTCTGGAGGAGTTCGACCTGCGCCATCGGCAGGGACTCCCACGGGTAGTCGGTGCGGATGCTGCTGCGCAGCGAGCGCCGGAGCCGGGTGACCGCGTCGGTGAGCCGTCGGGCGCGCTCGATCGCCGCCGGCTCCACGGCCTGCGGATCGGCGGCGGGTTCGGGAACGGACGGTGACGACGGCATGGCCGACAGCGTAGCGCCTGGTGGGGACGGGGCCCGAACGCCGGGGACCGGTCGGGGACGACCGACCCCGTTCCGTGAGCGGCCGGTCGCATGCCGATCAGATCGTAGATAGAACATATCTGTATCCGATATATTTCGCCGTATGAACGCGGCGTCGACCCTCACCTCCCGGCTGCTCACCACCGGGCTGCTCACCGAGCGCCCGCGGCCACGCGGCATAGCCGGCTGGCGGCACGCCCACTGGCTCGCCGTCGGCACCGTCTGCCTGGGCGCCTTCCTCGGGCAGCTGACCGCCAGCGTCACCGCCCTCGTCTACCCGGCGCTCCAGCGCCACTTCGGCACGGGCTTCGCCGCCGTCGAGTGGGTCGCGCTCGCCTACCTGCTGGTCCTGGTGGCACTGCTCGCGCCGGTCGGCCGGCTGTCGGACCTGGTCGGCCGTAAGACCATGTACATCGGCGGGTTCGCCGTCTTCGGCCTCGCCTCGCTCGGCGCCGGATTCGCCGACGGCCTCGGCACGCTGGTCGCGCTCAGGGCCGTCCAGGCCGTCGGCGGCGCGATGATGCAGGCCAACAGCGTGGCGCTGGTCGCCCGGGGCGTCCCCGAGCACGCGATGCGCCGGGCGCTCGGCATCCAGGCCGCCGCCCAGGGCCTCGGCCTGGCGCTCGGGCCCAGCCTCGGCGGGCTGCTGGTGGAGCACGCCTCCTGGCGCTGGGTGTTCTGGATCAACGTGCCGGTCGCCCTGGTGGGCATCCTGGCCGGCTGGTTCCTGCTGCCCCGCACCCACCGCCCGGACGCCCGGCCGCTGAACCGGCCGCTGAACCGGCCGTTGAACCGGCCCGCGAACGAGCCGACGACCCGTCCGGTGCCCCGGCCGCGTGGGGCCGCCCGGCCCGATCCGGACGGCGGGCGCTTCGACCTGGCCGGCCTGCTGCTGCTCGCCGCCTCCACGACCGCGCTGCTGCTCGCCCTCTCCGCCGCCTCCGGCCTGCCGCTGCCCGGCTGGGCCGTGGCCGCCCTGCTGCTCGCCACCGTGCTCTGCGCGCTCGGCCTGGTCCGCCAGGAGCGCCGGGCCACCCGGCCGATCCTCGCCCCAGGTCTGGTCAACACCCCCGGCGTCCGCCCCGGCCTGGCCGTCTCGCTGATCGGCTACCTGCTGCTGTTCTGTCCGCTGGTGCTCGGTCCGGTGCTGCTCGCCGAGGCGGGCCTGCCGACCGGGCAGGTCGGCCTGGTGATCACCCTGCTCCCGGCCTCGTTCGCGGTGGCCGCGACGGCCGGCGGCGCACTGCTGCCGCGCGGCTGGTCGGACGTCGCCCGCTGCCGCTTCGGCGCGGCCCTGGCCGGCGCCGGGCTGCTGGGCTGCGTGCTGCTGCCCGTCGCGGGTGCTCCCGCGCCGGCGCTTCCCCTGCTGGTGGCCGGCTGGGGGCTCGGGGTGCTGCTGCCCGCCAACAACGCCCTGGTGATGCGGGCGATACCGGCCGAGTGCTCGGCGGTCGGCGGCGGCATGGTCAACATGGCCCGCAGTCTCGGGACGGCGCTCGGCACCGCGCTGCCGGTGCTGGGCGTCCACCTGGCCGGACCGGTGCTGGGCGGCCGGGCGGTGCTGCTGGCGCTGGCCGCCGTGGCGGTCCTGGCGGTGGCGCTCACCCGGCCGGTGCGGCGCCGCTGAACGAGCCGGCGGGGGCGGGCGGCGGCGGGGACGACAACGGCCGGGGCGGTGAACGGAGTTCCGTTCACCGCCCCGGCCGTGCGAGCCGCGGTGCCTCAGGAGGCGGGCACGCCCGGGGCGGCGCCGCGCTCCTTGAGCATGTCGGTCATCAGCTCGATCTCCGAGCTCTGGCCGACCACCATCGACAGCGCGAGCCGCTTCTCCGCGTCGTTGTGCGCCATGTCGACGTAGCCCTGGGCCATCTCCACGCCGCCCTTGTGGTGCTCCACCATCAGCTGCAGGTAGAGCACCTCGGCGTCCCGGCCGCTCAGCGAACGGAGCTTGGCGAGCTGCGCGTTGGTGGCCATTCCGGGCATCAGCGAGCCGTCGTGCGCCTGGTAGTCGGCGCCGTGGCCGTGGCCGCCCATCGCCGTCATCCAGGCCATCGGCTTGGCCGTGGAGTGCTGGGTGAGCCCCCACTGGTCGAGCCAGCCCATCATCATGCCGCGCTGGTTGGCCTGGGTGTTGATGATGTCGAAGGCCAGGGTGCGGGTCGGCTCGTCCGACGTCCGGTCGCGGACGATGAACGACAGGTCCACCGCCTGCTGGTGGTGGGTCGACATGTCGCGGGCGAACCCGGCCTCCGGGGAGCCGTCGGCCGGAACGCTGAGCGAGGACGTCCCGGAGGCGGAGGTGCCGCCCGCCACCAGGGCCGGCACACCGAGGGCGAGGGCGAGCGCGGCGGCCAGCGCGGCCGGCCACCAGATCCGCCGGCGCGCGGCCGCGCGGTCCGCGTCCTGCGCGGAGTGGTCGGCGCTCTCCGGGGCGTGCTCCGTGTTCTCCTCGGCGGCGGTCACATCGCGCCCATCGTGCAGGAGGCGCCCGGCTCCTGGGTCTGCTTGCCCTGGACGTACTTGGTGAAGAACTGGTTCACCCGGGGGTCGCTCGCGCTGTCCACGGTGAGCTGGGTCGACCAGGCGCTCAGGGTGATGGTGCCCTGCTCGTCCGGGTACGGGCTCATCAGCGAGTACGGGGTGGCCTTCACCTTGTCGGAGAGGACCTTGATGTCGTCCGGGGTGGCCTTGCCGTTGTAGGTCACCCAGACCGCGCCGTGCTCCAGCGAGTGGACGGCGCGCTCGTTCTCGACCGGCTGGTCGTAGACGGTGCCCATGCAGTCCAGCCAGACCGCGTTGTGGTCGCCGCCGACCGGCGGGGTCTGCGGGTAGGTGACCTTCTCCTTGACATGGTTGCGGGTCAGGTCGCCGAAGGTCTGCACGCCGTCGATCGGGGCCGCCGCGGCGGCCTCCTTGGCCTTCTTGTCCTTGTTGGCGTCGACCACGATCCAGGTGCCGGTGGCTATCGCCGCGATCACCAGCACACCGGCGACCGAACCGGCGAGGATCTTGTTGCGGCGGTCGCGGCGCTGCTCGGCGGCGCGCAGCTCGGCGATCCGGGCGCGGCGGTCGTTGCTCGCCTGCTTGGCGCTCGGCTTGTTGCTCTGGGCCTTGTTCGGCTGCGTCTGCTTGGAGGCGGAACCCATGTGGTGTCCTAGTCCCCACCGCGCATCGGGCGCGGCGGTCTGAAAGAAGTGACGGGAAGGTGCGGATCCGTCGGTCCCGCCCGCCCGGTGACACGGTGGTCGGCGGGGGAGGGCAGCGCCCGGCGGCGGGTTCCGCTCAGGACCGGTGTACTTGGAGTTCGTGCAGGTCGGGCGCGGGGTGCGGGCCGACCAGCAGCCCGGCGGGCACCACCCGGGGCTGCGCCTCGGGGGTTTCCGTCAGAGGCGCCGCCGCGGGTTGCGGTTGCGGCGGCGGGTTGGGGAGCTGGGCGTCCTGGGCGCAGTACGGGTGGCTGGAGCAGCCGTTGTTGCGGTGCGGCGGATCGCCGTCGACCGAGCACCAGGTCCAGTGCCGGTGGCTCTCCGCGCGGATCCGGTCGCCGAGGGTCTGCGGCGCGGTGGCCGGACCGGTGGCGGCGGAGCCGTGGAGTTGGGACGGGACGCCGGCCTCGACGTCGGCCGGGATCGCGGTCACGCCGGACGGGGGACCCACCGGGGGGTCGGCCGGGACGGTCACCGGGAGGCCCGGCCGTTCGGCCGTGACCGCCTTGGCGTGCGCCGTGCAGGGCAGCGCCATCAGCAGCCCGACCAGCAGCAGGATCCACAGCGTGCCCACCGGGCGGACCACGAGTGCGGCCCTCCCCGGTCGGGGGTTGCTGGGGGCCGACACGGTCATGCGCACATTTAATCAGCCGAACGAGTGATGCGAGCCCTTTCCTCGGCCCTCATTTTCGAGGGCGGAGGCTTCCTAATGCCCCGGAAACGCCCTGGTCGGGGCGGTTCGGTCGACTGCGGGAGGAACAGAAACGAAACGGGCAGCGAAACCGGTGATCGATATCGGCCGATGTGGGTTCGGTTGTCGTCGAAACCCGGACAGCGCCCCGGCCCTTCGGGACAATGACGTCGAGCCAGCGACCAGGAGCCGCCAGATGACCAAGCAGGGTGCACCCGCGCAGCAGCACCACCGGCCGGACGACGGCTGGTGGGACACGGTCTACGCGGGCCCGGCCGGCACCCTGCCCGACACCCCGGACGCCGAGTCGGGGGAGGGCAGCGTCGACGACTGGTTCGAGACGGCGGCCGGCCTCATCGGGCAGCAGCGGAGCGCGCCCGCCGAGGAGACGACGGCGGCCGGTGAGGCGCCGGAGGCCGGTGAGGCGCCGGAGGCCGGGCCGGTGGCCCCGGCCGGCGAGGAGGTGCTGGAGCGGGACAGCATCGACGACTGGTTCGACACCGCCGCCGGTGTGATCGCCCCGCAGTCGCCGGCTGCTGAGCCGGCGGCCGCCGAGGTGCCGGTGACCGCAGCTCCGGCGGCCGACGAGACGCGCCGCTTCCCCGCCCCCTTCTGGGCGGCGGACGCCCGGGTACCCGAACCGCGCCCGAAGCCCGAGGCCGCGTCGGCTCCGGCGTCCGCCCCCGTCCCGGAGCCGGAACCGGAACCGGAACCTGAGCCGGAGCCGGCCGTTGAACCGGAGCCGCCCGCCGCCGAACCGCCCGCCGCCGAGGCCGTCGAGCCCGAGCCGCCCGCCGCCGAACCGCCCGCGCCGCGCCCGGCCGCCCGGCCCGGGCGGGCCGAGGCCGCGCCCACCGTGCCGCACGTGGGCGAGCGCCCGCCCACCTACGGTCCCGAACCGACCGCCGTCCCCGAGGCCGACCCCGGCGCGCTGGGCGGCGTCGTCGCCGACACCGTGCTGGAAGGCGCCCAGTACGGCGCCACCACCCTGCGGGCGGCCTCCGTCCGCGGTGACTCCGCCCGCCACCGGGGTGAGACCCGGCGGGACTCGCTGCTGGTGACCCGGTTCGGCGAGGGAGCGGACGGCCTGCTGCTCGCCGTGCTCGGCGGCTTCGACCACCCGGGACCCACCGCCGAGGCGGTCGCCACCGCAACCGCCGAGGCCTGCCGTCAGCTCGCCGGCGCGGTCGGCCGCAGCCGCGAGAACCTGGCCGCCGACCTGCGCGACGGCGCCCGTGACCGGCTGCGCTACGGCCTCCAGCGGCTCGTGCTGAGTTCCGTCGCCCCGCTGCGGGCCCTGGCGCCGGAGAGCGCCGTTGACGACACGGACACCGCGGATGGCGAGCCGTCCCCGGCCTCGCTGCACTGCCTGCTGGTCTCGCTCGACCCGACGGCCGGCCACCGGGCGGCGTTCGGGGTCGGCCCGGGCGGCCTGTACCTGCTGCGGTCCGGTCACTGGATCGACGCCTACGCGGCCCGACTGCTGCACCAGCCCGACGGCCAGCCGCCGGCGCCGGAGCCCCCGGCACCGGGTTCGAGCCCGTTCCGCTACCGGATGGTCCCGGCGACGCCGGGTGACATCCTGCTGCTCTGCACCCCCGGCCTGGCCCGCCCGATCGCCGACGAACCGGCGGTCGCGCACTTCCTGGCCTCCCACTGGGCCCACCCGCACCCCCCGGGCACCGTCGACTTCCTCCGCCAGGTCCAGGTCCGCGCCAAGGGCTACGCCGACGACCGCACCGCCGCCGCGATCTGGACGGAGTAGCCCTCCGGCCCCGCCACCCGTCCAGGTCCGTTCGGTCCGCCGGCCGTCTGTCCTTCTATCCTTGCGGCCATGACCGCCCAGCTTCCGGAAAGCTCTCCGCGCCCCCTTCCCCCGGGTGGACTCCGCGCGTCCCACGCCGACCGGGAGGCGGTGGTGGAGCTGCTGCGCGACGCGGCAGCCGAGGGGCGTATCGACCTCGACGAGCTGGACACGCGCCTGGAGGGGGCGCTGAAGGCGAAGACCCACGGTGAGCTGGCGGTCCTGACCGCCGATCTGCCCGGCCCGAAGCCCGCGGAGAGCGGACCGCCGCTGGTGCTCAAGGGCGGCATGTCCGGAGCGTCTCGCGGTCCCGGGCGCTGGGAGGTTCCCAGGCGCGTGATCGCCCACGGAGGACTCGGGGGCGTGAAGCTCGACTTCACCCGGGTCGAGTGCCGCCGCGCGGAGATCGTCGTGGAGGCGTACGGGGAGATGGCCGGTGTCACGATCGTCATCCCCGACGCCTGGGCCACGGACACCAGCGGCATGGATCCCGGCCTCGGTGGCCTCAAGGACAGGACCACGTCCGGTCGGCTCCCGGCCCGCTGATCCGGCTCACCGGGTCCGGCGGCATGGCGGGAGTGGTCGTCCGCCACCCCGACCGCCGGGAACGGCGCAAGCTGCTCGGCGATCCGGCGCAGCCGTAGCCCCCGGATCCTCGCCCAGGCCTTCAGGCCGGCACGGTGCCGAGCAGGGTGCCGCAGGCGGTGGTGGCGAGGTGGTGGGCGCGGGGGCGGGCGGCGCCGGGCAGGCCGAGGGCGAGCGGGACGGCGAGGCCGTCCAGCAGGGCGCGGATCTGGATGGCGCGCTCGGCGGCGTCGCCCGGGGCGAAGCGGGCGGCGGCGGTGCCCTCCTCGATCAGCGCGACCAGGTCGGCCTGCCAGGGCGCCTCGATCTCCAGCTGCCCCTGCCGCAGTTCCTCGCTGGCGGGGGAACGCCCCCACACCTCGACCCAGAGGATCCAGCGCGGGTCCCCCGGGCCTTCCGGGAGGTACAGCCCGGTGTACTCCGCCAGCCGCTGCCGCACGTCGCGGCCGCCGTCGGCGAGCATCGCCCGGCGGCGGGTGCCGAGCTGCTCCTCGCTCCACCGCAGGGTCTCCAGCAGCAGCTGGTCCTTGCTGCCGAAGTAGTAGAGCAGGTGCCCGGCGCTCATCTGGAGCCGGCGGCCGAGGCCGGCCATGGTGAGCTTGGCGAGCCCGTGCTCGGCGATGGCGGCGCGCGCGGTGGCGAAGACCTCCTCGCGGGGGCGGGCCGGTCGGCGCGGGCGGGCGTCGGCCATCGGTGCTGCTCCTCCGGACTCAAGGGGGC
The DNA here is from genome assembly GCF_042887135.1 of Kitasatospora sp. NPDC057965. NCBI lineage: Bacteria > Bacillati > Actinomycetota > Actinomycetes > Kitasatosporales > Streptomycetaceae > Kitasatospora > Kitasatospora sp. NPDC057965. Next base: position 219,004 of record NZ_JBHVPZ010000003.1, on the reverse strand, counting down.
CTTCACGATACCGGCCGTGGCCGGGCGGCCACGGAGCGGGACGTCGGCCGTTTCGACGCCCCGCTCCTGCGGGTACGTACCGATCGGGGTGCCGACCGGGGGATTTCCGACCCGAGGGGGTGGCCGATGGCCACGATGATCGCCCTGTTCGCCGGTCTCGCCGTCCTGGTGACCGGCCTGACGGTGTACCTGCACCGGCGCCGCAACGGCCCGACCGAGAACCTCGACGGCCTGCTGACCGAGCAGGAGCGGCTGGCCCGGCTACGGGCCCTCCGCTCCTCCTACAGCTCGATCGCGATGCACAGCTCCCACGGACTCACCACCGACGACCTGGGGAGGTACCACCGCTAGAACCCGAGGGGGTCAGGCCTTCGGCTGCTGCTGGGTGATGCAGTGGATGCCGCCGCCGTTGGCGAAGATCTCCCGGGCGTCGACCAGCTCGACCGTGCGGCCGGGGTAGGCCTCGGCCAGGACGGCGGCGGCCTCCTGGTCGCGCGGGTCGTCGAAGGCGCACAGCACCACGGCGCCGTTGGCGACGTAGTGGTTGATGTACGAGTAGTCGACCGGCTCGCCCTCCTCGTCCAGCAGGACGGTGGGGGCGGGCAGCTCGACGACCTCCAGCGGGCGGCCCTGGGCGTCGGTGGAGGCCCGCAGGATCGCCACCAGCTCCCGGCACACCTCGTGGTCGGGGTGCGCCGGGTCCGGCTGGACGTGGGCGACGACGACGCCGGGGCGGACGAAGGAGGCGACGATGTCGATGTGGCCGCGGGTGCCGAACTCGTCGTAGTCGCGGGTGAGCCCGCGCGGCAGCCAGATCGCCTTGGTGGTGCCGAGGAAGGCGTGCAGCTCGGCCTCGACCTGCTCCTTGGTCCAGTCGGCGTTGCGGCCCTCGCCGAGTTGGACGGTCTCGGTGACGAGCACCGTGCCCTCGCCGTCGACGTGGATGCCGCCGCCCTCGTTGATCAGCCTGGAGGCGAAGCGCCGGACCTCGGTCAGCCCGGCGATGTGCTCGGCGATGTGCTGGTCCTTGTCCCAGCGGGCCCAGGACTGCGCGCCCCAGCCGTTGAAGATCCAGTCGGTGGCGGCCACCCCGCCCTTGCCGTCGACCAGGAAGGTCGGGCCGATGTCGCGCATCCAGGCGTCGTTCAGCGGCCGCTCCACGATCTCGACCGCGTCGGCGACGTACTTGCGGGCCTCCGCCGTCTCACCGGTGTTCACGACCAGGGTGACCGGCTCGTACCGCACGATGGTGTTGGCGACGTTCGCCCAGGCCTCGCGCGCCGCGTGCAGGTGCTCGGGCGTGTCGAAGGTCGGGTTGTCGGTCGGGAAGGCCATCCAGGTGCGGTCGTGCGGGTGCCACTCGGCGGGCATCCGGTAGCCGAGCGAGGCGGGGGCGGGGGTGGTCATCGCGGCGTCCTTCGGTGGGGCGGGGGAGGGTCAGAGGAAGTAGAGGCGGCTGAGCGAGACGCTGTCGGCGGGCTCGGAGCGCAGCGGGGCGCCGTCGAGCGAGACCAGGCCGGTCTCGGTGACCTCGACGCGGCCGACCCGGGCGTTGCGCACCATGTCGCGCGGGCCGATGCCGCGGGTGCCCCGGACGCCCACGCGCCGGCGCCGGGTGGGCAGGCCGTCGGCGGGGCGGTCGAGGTACGCGCCGTCGGCGGCGGCCTGGGCGACGAAGGCGACCGAGATGTCGGCGGCGGTGGCGCCGTGCGCGCCGAACTGCGGGCCCAGTACGAGGGGCTCGCAGCGGTCGGTGGAGGCGTTGGGGTCGCCGACCACGCCGTAGGCGGGGAAGCCCGCCTTGAGGACCAGCTGCGGCTTGGCGCCGAAGTGGTCCGGGCGCCACAGCACGATGTCGGCCAGCTTGCCGATCTCGATCGAGCCGACCTCGTGGGCCAGGCCGTGGGCGATGGCGGGGTTGATGGTCAGCTTGGCGATGTAGCGCAGGACGCGCTCGTTGTCGTCCCCGCTCTCGACGGTCCCGAAGCCGCCGTCGAGCGGGCCGAGCTCGGCCTTCATCTTGCCGGCCATGGCGAAGGTGCGGCGCACGGTCTCGCCGGCCCGGCCCATGCCCTGGGCGTCGGAGGAGGTGATGCCGATGACGCCCAGGTCGTGCAGCACGTCCTCGGCGCCCATCGTGCCGGCCCGGATCCGGTCGCGGGCCATCGCGGCGTCGCCGGGCAGGTCGGTCTTGAGGTCGTGCGCGGAGACGATCATGTCGAAGTGTTCGCCCAGCGCGTCCCGGCCGAACGGCAGGGTGGGGTTGGTGGAGGAGCCGATGACGTTCGGCACGCCCGCCATCTTGAGCACGTTGGGGACGTGGCCGCCGCCGCAGCCCTCGATGTGGAAGGCGTGGATGGTCCGGCCCTCCAGCACCTTGAGGGTGTCCTCGACGGACAGGCACTCATTGAGGCCGTCGGTGTGCAGGGCGACCTGGACGTCGTACTCCTCGGCGACCCGCAGCGCGGTGTCCAGGGCGCGGGTGTGGGCGCCCATGTCCTCGTGCACCTTGAAGCCGGAGGCGCCGCCCTCGGCGAGGGCCTCGATCAGCGGGGCCTCGTCGGAGGAGGAGCCGCGGCCGAGGAAGCCGATGTTGACCGGCCAGGCGTCGAAGGCGTTGAAGGCGTGCCGCAGGGCCCACGGCGAGTTGACGCCGACGCCCCAGACCGGGCCGAACTCCTGGCCGATGATCGTGGTGACGCCGGAGGCGAGCGAGGCCTCCATGATCCGCGGCGACAGCAGGTGGACGTGGGTGTCGATGGCGCCCGCGGTGGCGATCATGCCCTCGCCGGAGACGATCGTCGTCCCGGTGCCGACGACCACGTCGACGCCGTCCATGGTGTCCGGGTTGCCGGCCCGGCCGATCGAGGCGATCCGGCCGGCGATCAGGCCGATCGAGGTCTTGCGGATGCCCTGGACGGCGTCGATCACCAGGACGTTGCTGATCACCACGTCGCAGGTGTCGCGGACGGCGGCGGGCTTGAGGTGCAGGCCGTCGCGGGCGGTCTTGCCGAAGCCGGCCAGGAACTCGTCGCCCGGGGTCTGCGAGTCGGACTCGACGCGGACGATCAGCCCGGAGTCGCCGAGCCGGATCCGGTCGCCGGCCCGGGGGCCGTGCACGGAGATGTAGTCGAGCGGGGTGATGGACGTCACGACTCGACCTCCGCGTCGTCGAAGTGGATGAGGTAACCGGTGGCGCGGGCCTTGGTCAGCGCGGCCTCCTTGGCGCCGGGGGCGTCCAGCGGGCCGTCGACCAGGCCGGCGAAGCCGATCGCGACCCGCGCGCCGCCGATCGGCACCAGGCCGACCTCGACGGTGGCGCCCGGGTCGAAGCGCACCGAGGAGCCGGCCGGGATCGCCAGGTGGGTGCCGTAGGCGGCGGCGCGGTCGAAGGCCAGGCGCGGGTTGGCCTCGAAGAAGTGGAAGTGCGAGGTGACCGAGATCGGCACCCCGGAGGTGTTGTGGACGGGCAGGACCACGGTCTCCTCGACCGGGTCGTAGCCGGCGCCGTCGCCGAGCAGCGCGCTGCCGGGGGCCTCGTCGCCGAGCGAGCCGGCGCCCCGGAACGGGTCGTTGACCACGGCGAGGCGGGTGCCGTCGTCGAAGACCGCCTCCACCTGGACCACGGTGACCACGTCGGGCACGCCGGGCAGCACGTCGTCGGCGGTGAGCACGGAGCGGCCGGCCTCGATGGCCTCGGCGAGGCGCCGGCCGTCCCGGGCGGCCTCGCAGACGGTGTCGGCGATCAGCGCGGTCGCCTCGGGGATGTTGAGGCGGACGCCTCGGGCGCGGCGGGCGCGGGCCAGCTCGGCTGCTGTGAAGATCAGCAGCCGGTCCCGCTCGGTGGGGGTCAGTCGCACGGTTCCTCGCTCGCGGTCGCCGGGTGAGGGGGAAAAACGTTAGAACGGCGTTCAAACATCTCCGGTCATTGAACCCGGAGCGGTCCGCCCTGTCCAGCCTTGCCGCTCCCGCGGCGATCGGCTCGGCGGAACGCCGGGGCGGCGGCGCCGGAGACCGAAAACCGCCCGTACGCTTCGCAAACCTGTCCGGCGGGGGCAGTTGGATCACGTGAACCGCCCCGTGCCCCTTTCACCCCAGGTGATCGCCTGGGTGCTGTTCCAAATGCCGAAAGCTGGGCATGAGGATGATTGGTCAGTACCAAGTGGGCCGACCGGCCGGCGGGGGATACCGGACCGGTGACCCGGAGCGAGGGCGGGGGCAGGGGTGATGGACGGTCAGTCGCGATTCCCGCGGCAGCGAACGAGTTCGGGGGGCGCCTTCCGGGTGACCGGAACCGGCCAGGGCGCCCCGGCGGGCACCACGGGCCCCGTGAACGCGCTGGGCGTGCCCGGCGTCACCCGCCCGGGCGTACCGGCGCCCGGGTGTGCGCTCAACCGCCGGCTCCACCTGGCACTGGAGGCCGCCGACCTGGTCGGCGTCGGCGCGGTCCGCCGCCGGCTGCGCGCCGCGCTCGGCGTGTGGGGCGTGCCCGAGCTGGCCGACACCGCCGAGCTGCTCACCTCCGAACTGGTCACCAACGCGTTGCAGCACACCGGCCAGGGCGCGGTCTTCGACGCGGTGCTCACCGGTGACCAGCGGCTGCGCATCGAGGTCCAGGACGGCACGGCCCGGCTGCCCGGCCGCCGCCGCGACCAGGACGCGGAGTACGCCACCTCCGGCCGCGGGCTGATGCTGGTCGAGGCGCTCGCCGACTCCTGGGGCGTGCAGCTGCGCGGCGACGGCAAGGTCACCTGGTTCGAACTGGGCATCGTCGGCGCCTGAGCCGCCGCCCGCGGACCGCGGTTCGCCGATTCCCGTCCGCGGCTCACCGTTCGGCCCCCCATCGCGCGCCGTTTGTCGTACGAGCACCGTTCGCTGTCGAACGATGCCCGGAAGTGAAGGCACGCGACAAGGTTTCCGGCCCGTTGCCATTGCCGCTCGGCCGAACATTGGCCAGGATGGTGGGAATGTGTGCCCACGTGCGAGAAGCGGCGGGGAAAGACCACCTCGACCGATGACCGCCCATGGGCGCGCGACCGTCGAGCACCACCCACCACCCGCCACGCGGCCCGTCCGGACGGTCGGCGCGGTCCGCCACGGCAGCGGCAGGAGCAGCATGCCCACAGAGCCCGAGTCACCGGGGCCGGCCCTTCCCGCCGGTCCGACCACGACCGGCTCCGGGCGGGCCAGACCCCCCGCGCAGGCGGTCCGGCGGCACCCGCTGCGCACCGCCCCCGGCCTGGCGGCCGGTCGGCTGGCGCCGATGCTCTCCGGTGGTCTGCCGCTCTCCCCGGGTGACTCCACACCGGACTGGCTCGAACCCGCGATGGCGGCCAACGGCATCGGCTCGTTCGACTGGGACATCCGCCGCGACGTCCTGGAGGGTGACCAGCGGGCCTGCGCCATCGTCGGCCTCGACACCGCCGAGAAGGGCCGCTTCGACCGCACCTCCGCCTCCTTCCTGGCCCTGCTCCACCCCGAGGACGCCCCCGTGGTGCGCCGCCGGGTCGAACGCGCCGTCGCCGAACTCGGCCAGTGCGGTGCCTACTACCGGACGGTCGGCCGGGGCGGTGCCACCCGGGCCGTCCGGTTCCGCGGCCGGGTCCTCGCCGACGCCTTCGGCCGCGCCTCCCGGATGGTCGGCTTCGTCTGGGACGCCACCGTCGAGCTGCACAAACGCGACCGCGCCGACCGGCTCGCCCTGCTGCGCGAGGAGCGTTCCCGCTTCATCAAGGAGGCCGCCCGCGCGCTCTCCGAGGCGGTCACCGTGCGGGACGTCGCCCGGGTCTTCACCGAGCTGCCGCTGCCCGGCCTGCCGCCGGACGGCCTGGTGCTCGCCTCCTTCGAGGCCGGCCGGGTGCAGATGCTCGGTGCCTCCGGCTACCCCACCGAGGAGCTGGCCGGCTACGACCGCTCGGTGCTGCCGCCGAGCCACCCCGCCGCCGAGGCGCTGCGCGGCCGCGCCCCGGTGTTCTGCGCCAGCCGCGAGGAGTACCGCGAGCGCTACCCGGACGTCTGGGAGCAGGCCCGCCGCACCACCCGCAGCTCCTGGGCCTTCCTGCCGCTGGTCGCCAGCGGCCGGGCGATCGGCCTCTGCGTGGTCAGCTTCGATGACGACCGCCGGCTCGACGCCGACGAGCGCACCCTGCTCTCCACCCTCGGCGGCCTGGTCGCGCAGTCCCTGGCCCGGGCCCGGCTGCACGACGCCGAGCACGAACTGGCGGCCGGCCTCCAGCGCGTCATGCTGCCGCGCACCGTGCCGTCCGTGCCGGGCGTCACCACCGCCGTCCGCTACCTGGCGGCCGGTTCCGGCCTGCAGATCGGCGGCGACTGGTACGACGTGGTGCCGCTGCCCGGCGGCCACGTCGGCCTGGTGATCGGCGACGTCCAGGGCCACGACGTGCACGCGGCCGGCATCATGGGCCAGCTGCGGATCGCGCTGCGCGCCTACGCCGCCGAGGGCCACCCGCCCGCCGCGGTGATGGCCCGGGCCTCGCGCTTCCTCGCCGACCTCGACACCGACCACTTCGCCACCTGCACCTACGCCGAGGTCAACGTCGACTACGGCGTGGTCTACGCCGTCCGGGCCGGCCACCTCGACCCGGTGGTGCGGCGCGGCGACGGCACCGCCACCACCGTCCCGGTGGCCGGCGGGCTGCCGCTCGGCATCGCCCCGGACGAGGAGTACCGGGTCACCCGGTTCAGCCTCGACCCGGGCGAGACCGTGCTGCTCTGCACCGACGGCCTGGTCGAGGCGCGCGGCATGGACCTCGACGAGGGCATCGCCCGGCTCACCGCGGTGCTCGCCGAGCCGCTCGCGAGCCCCGCCGCGAGTGGCCGCGACCCGCTGGACGAGCTCGCCGACCGGATCGCCTCGCAGGCCGCCGACTCCAGCGAGCGCGAGGACGACATAGCGCTGCTCCTGCTGCGCTGGGACGGCCCCGAGGGCGGCCTGGCCGCGCAGCAGCTGCGCCGCCGGATCGGCCAGGCCGACCTCGCCCGGATCTCGGAGGTCCGCGCCGAGCTGCGGGACGCGCTGCGCCGCTGGGGCGTGGCCGAGCTGATCGACACCGCCGAACTGCTCTCCTCCGAGCTGGTCACCAACGCCATCCGGCACACCGACCGGGACGCCATGTTCACCGCCCGCCTCTACCGGGAGCCGGTCGCGGACGGCGGCCGGGCGCGGCTGCGGGTCGAGGTGGAGGACGAGTCGGACCTCTGGCCGACCCGCCGCACCCCGGGGGAGCAGGCGTCGTCCGGGCGCGGGCTGATGCTGGTCGAGGCGCTGGCCGACGGCTGGGGCGTGGAGCCCCGGGGGACGGGCAAGCGGATGTGGTTCGAGCTCAGCGTGACGCCCGCGGACTGACGTTCGGCGGGCGCTCGACGGGCGGGCGTTCAGCGGTTCCGGGGCGTCAGCCGAACTGCTGCTCCAGGTCGTTCAGCTTCTGCTCCAGGAAATCCAGCCGGGGCAGGGCCGCGGTGTTCTGCTCGGTCGTGAGGTCGACGGTGCGCCGCTCGGGCCCGGCCGGCAGGCCGGGCTGGGCGGCCGCGCCCCCGGCGCCGGGCCCGTCGGCGCCGGCCGCCCTGGCGGACTCCGGGCCGGACTCCAGCTGCCGGGGCGCCGCCGGGGGAGCTCCGCCGCCGCGCTGGCGCCAGACGCTGTTGGTGCGGTTGATCGCCCGGATCTCGGCCCGCTCGCGGCGCCCCGCCAGCCTGCGGCGCTCCTTCTCCCGGATCCGCTCACGCTTGTCGTTGCGGACGTCCTCGACCGCCTCGTCCAGGCTGCGGACGTTCTCCAGCAGCATCAGCGACCAGGCGGCGTAGGTCTCGCGCGGGGCGCGCAGCCAGCGGACGATCCGGATCTGCGGCAGCGGTCGGGGGACCAGCCCCTGCTCGCGCAGCGCGGCGCGGCGGGTCTGCTTGAGCGCCCGGTCGAACAGCACGGCGGCCGAGAGCGACATCCCCGCGAAGAACTGCGGCGCGCCGGCGTGGCCGAAGCCGCGCGGGGCGTGCACCCAGTTGAACCAGGCCGAGGCACCGGCGAACAGCCAGACCAGCAGCCGGGAGCCGAGCGCCGCGTCGCCGTGGCTGGCCTCGCGCACCGCGAGCACCGAGCAGAACATCGCGGCCCCGTCCAGGCCGAACGGCACCAGGTACTCCCAGCCGCCGGACAGGTTGAGGTTCTGCACCCCGAAGCCGACCAGGCCGTGGAAGGAGAGCGCGGCGGCCACGGCCGCGCAGCAGAACAGCAGGGTGTAGGAGGCCCCGCCGTACAGGGACTCCTTGCGGCGGCGGCGCTCCTCGGCCCGCTCCCAGGAGTCCGCTCCGCTCCCGCCGCCGGTGCCTCCCCGGTACCGGGCCAGGGCCACCAGGAGTGCGGTGAGCAGCAGCACCGCGACGCCGGTGACGGCCCAACCCAGCGGTATGTCGGACAATTTCATCGCCTGGACCAGCCTCGCTTTCCTGCGTTTTCCCGCGCCGCGATTCCTGCGCCGTGATGGCGGGGACCATCATGGCGGATGCGCGGTCGGAGAGCGGCTGATTTCCTGTCAATGCACCGGAGCGAGGGATTTCTGCCGGGGGATAAGTCGTGCCGTCATATTGATATGAGAAAAGGGGAGCCGGGAATTCCGGACCCGTCGAAGGTCCCGGTCCGGCCCGCGCCGGCCTGCGTAGAACTCCGTCAAACCCGCGCGACGCGGGGGCAGCCCGCGCACATCGCCTCGATCCGCGCCGTGTAGACGAGGCAGCAACTGGCCCGGCATCGCTCGGACTGTTCGATGCGCGCCGGGGAGCCGGGCGCCGGAGCGGTGAACCCGGCGCCCGGCGTGAAGGGCGCGCACTCCGGCGCGCCGGGTCCGTCCGCGCCGAACAGCGCGGTGAGTTCCGTCCGTACGCGCTCCTCCTCGCCGAGCCGCCGGCCGACGTACCAGAGGCCCTCCACCACCGAGTCCGTGGCCATCGCCCAGAGCGTGCGCGGCCCGCGCCGCACCTCCGGACGGAAGGCCGTCAGCACCGGGGTGAGGAAGTCCGCGAGCGCCGCCCGGAGTTCGGCGGCCAGCGCGGTCTCGTCGGCCACCGTCCGCGCCGCCCGGACCGCCGCCGGATCGTGCGACAGGCAGACGAAGGCGTCCTGGCTGACCGTCAGTTCGCCGCTGCGGCGGCGGACCGAGACATCGGCGGGCGCGAGCAGCGGCACCCGGCGCTCCAGGAACCACGGCAGGGTGAACAGCAGCGAGGCCTGCCAGACGAACCGGTGCAGCCCGATGCCGGCCGCCACGTCCGGCCGCAGCGCCCGGCCGTAGCGGGCCAGGCCCTGCCGGGCGTCGTGCGCGACCAACTCCCGCAGTGCGTCCGGGTCGGCCGTCAGCTGCGCCCCCGCGATCCACCCCCGCCCGGAACGCGGCGGCGCACACCGCACCCGCAGCTCGGGAACCACCTCGCCGAGCCGCCGGTAGACGCCCGACCCGGGTGGCAAGGGGACCTCGGCGCCGGCCTGGTCGGGCCGGTGGACGTGTGCGGCGGCCACCGGTTCCGGGGCGGTGCGCGGGGGAGCGGTGGTGAGGGAGGGGGCGGGGCCGTGGCGGCGGGTGGTGGGGTCGGCCCGTTCGGCGGCGGGTCGGGCGCTGCTCGCGGTCATGGTCGTGCCCCTCGGGTCGACCGGGCCGACCGGACCGTCCGGTCCGTGCCCGGCCGGGGCGTGCCGTGACACCGCTGCGCCGTACGTCCGGGCCCGGCCGGCCGGGCCCGGCGGAGCCCGGGAACGGCAAGGCTGACCCGGCCGGGTCACTGCTCGACCCGGCCAGGTTAGCCTCACCTTAGCTGATCGGCCCCTGGCTCTGCCTCTCGACGCGTCCGTCCGAGGGGGCGCCCGGCGCGCGCCCCGCACCGAGCTGGCGCGCGAGCCAGACCGGTACGCCTCCGAGGGCCTGCACCAACCGGGCCGCCTCCGCCCGCAGCCGTGTGGCCTCGGCCGGCTCGGACACCTCGGCCAGTGCCGCCAGCGCCGGCGCCACCCCCACCGTGAAGCCCAGTTGCTCGCGCAGCCGCAGCGAGGCGTCGAACCCCTCCCACGCTCGCTCGCGGTCCCCCGCCGCGAGCGCCAGCGCGGCCAGGTGCCGCCAGGTCGACGAGCGCAGCAGTTCGTCGCCCCGCTCGCCCGCGCCGTCGTGCGCCCGCCGGTAGGCGATCCAGGCCGCCGTCGGGTCGCGCAGCAGGTTCTCCGCGACCAGCCCCCGGCGGAAGTCCAGCAGTGGCCGGCCCGGTGCGTCCGGCGGCAGCAGGGCCGAGGTGCGGCCGAGCGCCGCCTGTGCCTCGTCCAGCCGGTCGCGGGCACCGAGCACGCTGGCCACGTACGCCAGGAAGCCCCGGGCGCAGGCCGCCGAGGCGCGCTGCTCGGTGGTCGCCGCGACGGCCTCGGCCAGTCGCAGCGCCTGCTCGGCCTGACCCCAGTGGGCGGCGGTGAACAGGCACTGCTCGATCAGCAGTTCGGCCCTGACGAGCGCCGCTGACGGGTCGCGCTCGGCGGTCGGCCGCAACAGCTCGGCGGCCTCCCGCCAGCACGCCCGGGACCGTAACCGCCATACGGTGTCCCCCGGCTCCGGAGGCGCCGCCGGCCCCCGTGCGTCCCGGCCACTAGGGCCCCATCCGTGCTCCGACAACGCCACCTCCTTGTGTGCGCCATCCAGCAGGAAAGCGGGCCCCTCCCCACTCGTGGCATGACGCGCCACAGGCCCGCGTTGTGGCGGCAATTCAACACGGGGGCGAGCTTGTGCACCAGATCACGAGCGGAGGTTGTTGCGCTCGGCCGGGTTTTCGTCTAAACGATCAGCGGGCGGGCGGCCGGGGCCCGAACGGGCCTCAGGACGTCCAGCCGGTCTCCATCAGAGCCTCTGCGGCGCCGTTCGCGGGCTGCGGCACACCCGCCAGGTCCAGGCTGAACAGGGCGACCAGCAGCTGCTCCCCGCGCACCGTGGCCTGGTGCGAGTAGCCCGCAAGAGTGAACATCGCGGCGGCCATCTCCTCCGCGTGCAGGGTCTGCAGCCAGAGGCACTCGACCGACTTCACGTCCGCCGGCTCGGTCCAGGTGTCCACCTGGGCGACCATCCGGCTGCCCAGCAGGGTGACCCCGTCCCGCTCCTGGGCCTCCGTCAGCTCCAGGTCGTCGAAGCCCAGCCATTCCAGGTAGCGGGCCGCGGTGAACACCGCGTCCTGCGAGGTCCGCACCGGGTGCGGGCGGAACGGCGCGCGCCGCCGCCAGGGCGCCGCCGGGGTGCCCGCGCCCGTGGCGGGTGGTGCCGCGGCGGGGGCGTCCAGCGAGTGCGCGGGCCGCGTCGGGTGCGGGTGGGAGGCCCGCGGGCCGGCGGCGGTGCCCAGCGGACCGGCGGTGGAGCCGCCCAGCCGGGTCGTCCGGTCCACCGGGAGCCGCACGGTGGCTCCGCAGTTGCAGGTGAACTCGGGCTGCGGCCACTGGTCGGAGCGCCCGCAGTGCGGACAGCGCATGCTCAGCCAGGAGTCCTCCCAGGACCGGAAGCGCACCTGCACCGGCACCCCGCCGCGCAGTAGCGGCACCTTGAGCGAGGCGCCGCAGGGGCAGGGTAGTGACGGCGGTTCGTAGAGGTGCTCCCGTCGGCAGGCGGGGCAGCGGATCGCCCGGGCGCCACCCGCCGCCCCCGGGCCGCGGCCGGCCGGGTCGTGTCCGGTGAAGTCGTCGGGCAGTCCGGGCATGGCGGGCACCGTCCGTTCGAGTCGGGGGTGGGTGACGTGTCCCATGCTCCCCGAAACCCGCCGGACACGGCGCGGAATGCGGCAATCCTCAGGGAGGAATCAGGGGTGTGCGCTCGATCGATCGGCGGTGAGGAGGAGAGGACTCCCCCTCGCGTGGGAGCCGGGGCCGTTCCCGGGGCGGACCGGGGTGAACGCGTGCGGCCCGGTCCGCCCCGTGAGTCACCCCGCGCCCCAGCGGGCGAGGTCGGCCGGGGTGTCCAGATCGTCCGGGGCGGCGACGTCGGCGCACTCGACGAGGACGAGCTCGTCCGGGTGCGCCGCCAGCAGGGCGCGCGCCCCCGCGTCGCCGTGTGCGGCGGCGAGCGCCGCGGCGAAGTACCGGGCGCCGATCAGCACCGGATGCCCGCGCCGCCCCTCGTACGCGGCGGCGGCCAGCTCCGCCCCGCCCCGGTGCGCGGCCAGCAGCCGGGCCACCGCGGCCGGGCTCACCCCCGGGGTGTCCACCAGCATCACCAGCGCGGCCGAGGAGCGGGCCGGCAGCGCGGCCAGACCGGTGCGCAACGAGGAGCCCATGCCGCTCTCCCAGTCCGGATTGGCCACCAGACGGCAGCCCGGCAGGTGCGCCGTCGACCGCACCCGTGCCCGGTCCGCGCCCAGCACCACCGTCACCTCCCGGCAGCCGCCCGCCCGGGCCACCGCCGCCGCGTGCTCCACCAGCGGCCGGCCCCGGTAGCGGAGCAGTGCCTTCGGCCGTCCGCCCAGCCGCCGTCCGCCCCCGGCGGCCAGCACCACGGCGGCCACCGCATCGCCCTGTTCCATGCGCTCAGCGTGCCCGCCCGGGGCCGTCGCCGAACAGCCCGTCGGACGGCGGTCGGTCGCGCGCTCAGCCGCCCGCGCGGGCCGTCGGGCGGGTGAAGTGCGCGCGGTAGGCGCGTGGGGTCATGCCGACCCGCTGGAGGAGGTGGCGGCGCAGCGAGTCGGGGGTGACGAAGCCGGTGCGGGCGGCGACCCGCTCGACCGCCAGCTCGGTGGACTCCAGCAGCTCCCGGGCCTGTTCGAGGCGCTGGGTGAGCAGCCACTGCAGCGGGGTGGTCCCGGTCTCGGCCTGGAAGCGGCGGTTGAGGGTGCGCACGCTCACCCCCGCGTGCGCGGCCAGTCCGGCCAGGGTGAGCGGCTCGGCGAGCCGGGCGAGGGCCCAGGCCCGGGTGGCGGCGAGCGAGCTGCCGTCCGGGGCGGCCACCGGCGTCGGCAGGACCTGCCCCTGGCCGCCGTCGCGGACCGCCGAGACCGCCGCCAGCCGGGCCACCGCGTTGGCCACCGCCGCGCCGTGGTCGGTGCGCACCATGTGCAGGCACAGGTCGATGCCGGCGGTGAGCCCGGCCGAGGTGAGCACCGGGCCGTCGTCGACGAACAGCGCTTGGGGCAGCACCCGGACGTTGGGGAAGCGGTGCTCCAGCGCGCCCGCCTGCACCCAGTAGGTGGTGGCGCTGTGCCCGTCGAGCAGTCCGGCCTGGGCGAGCACGAAGGCGCCGGTGCAGATCGAGGCCATCCGCGCGCCCCGGCCGGCCGCGGTGCGCAGGGCCGCCAGGATCCGCTCGTCGGCGTCGGCCCGGGACGCCGATCCGGTGACGAGGACGGTGTCGGCCGTGCTGATCGCGTCCAGGCCGTGCGGGACGACGACCTGGAGGCTGCCGGTGCTCGCCACCGGGCCGGGCTCGACGGTGCAGATCCGCACCTGGTAGGCCGGGCGGCCGTCCACTTCGGCGGAGCCGAAGACGATGTCGGGGATGGTGAGGTCGAAGGCGGTGACCGGCGGCACGGCGACGACCGCGATCCGGTGGACGCCCGAGGGGGCGGGCGTGGGCGCGGACGAGGGCATGGCCAGAACCTCCGGAACCTTGGCAGCCGGAGCCCTGCCGCGCGGCGGGGCCCTGGCCGAGAGTTGATCACGGCGCCGCGCAGTCCGGCGCCACCACCCCTCAGGCAACCAAGGAGCCTTCCATGTCCTTCCACGTCGTCACCGGCGCCGGCCCGACCGGTACCGCCACCGCCCTGCGCCTGGCCGGGGAGGGTGAGCAGGTCCGCCTGGTCACCCGGCGGGGCAGCGGTCCCGAGCACCCGGGCATCGAGCGGGTCGCCGCCGACGCCACCGACGCCGACGCCCTCACCGCGCTCGTCGAGGGCGCGCACTCGCTGATCAACTGCGCGGCCCCGCAGTACCACCGCTGGCTGACCGAGTTCCCGCCGCTCGCCGCCGCCCTGCTGACCACCGCCGAGCGGACCGGCGCGGGCTACGTCATGCTCGGCAACGTCTACGGCTACGGACCGGTGGCCGGCCCGCTCACCGAGGACCTGCCGGCCGCTCCGAGCAGCCGCAAGGGCACGCTGCGGGCGGCCCTGTGGGCGGACGCGCTGGCCGCCCACGAGGCGGGCCGGGCGCGCGTCACCGAGGTGCGGGCCAGCGACTTCGTCGGCCGCGGTGCCACGTCGCTGTTCGCCTTCACCGTGGTGCCCGCCGTGGTGGCCGGCGAGCGGGTGGGCTACCCCGCCGACCTGGACGCGGCGCACAGCTGGAGCTACGTCGGCGACGTGGCCGCCACCCTGGTCGCCGCCGCGCGCAACGAGACGTCCTGGGGCCGGGCCTGGCACGTGCCCAGCACCTCCGAGGTGTCCGCCCGCGAGCTGGCCGGGCGGCTGGCGAAGGCGGCCGGGGCGCCGGAGCCGGCGCTCACCGAGGTCTCCCGGGCGGAACTGGCCCGCTCCGGCAACGAGATCCTCGCCGAGGTGGAGGAGATGGGCTACCTGTACGACCGGCCGCTGCTGCTCGACTCGACGGTGACGCGGGAGACGCTGGCGGTGGCGGCGACCCCGCTGGAGACGGTGGTGGAGGAGAGCGTCCGCGCGCTGCGGCCCTGAGCGCGGACGCGGCGGGGCGGCGGGGCGCTCGGGCGTTCGGTGTGAGCTTCGCCATGATCGAAATGCTCCCTGTTGTGGTGGCTTGACCGCCCGCTGGGCGGCTGGTCTGCTGGTGCGCCGTCAGCCGCCCGCCCACCTGGGGAGTCCCCGTGCCCGCCCGTCGTTCCACCCTGTCCGCCGCCGCCGTCGTCCTCCTGATATCCGCCGCGGTGCTGAGCAGCTGCTCGGACGACAAGAAGTCCGGCGGCGGCGCGTCCACCGGGGCGGCGGGTGCCGCGAGCCGGGGCACCAGTCCGCTGGAGAACCCCGACGGCACCAAGCCCGGTCTGGCGCCGCTGACTTCGGCCGCGGACCAGAAGGCGGGCCGCGAGCTGATAGCCAAGGTCGCCACCGCCGCCGCCGGCCCCAAGGACGGCTACGACCGCAATGAGTTCGGACCGGCCTGGACCGACAACGTGGACGGCATACCGGGCGGTCACAACAACTGCGACACCCGCAACGATCTGCTGGCCCGCGACGGTTCGGCGGTCGAGCGCAAGGACGGCTCGAAGTGCACGGTCACCTCGATGACCATCTACGACCCGTACACCGGCAAGACGGTCGACTGGAACAAGCAGCAGGCCTCGAAGATCCAGATCGACCATGTGATGCCGCTGTCCTACGACTGGCAGATGGGCGCCAGCAAGTGGGAGAAGCTGAAGCGGGTGCAGATCGCCAACGACCCGCTCAACCTCATCCCGGCCGACGGCTCGCAGAACGCCTCCAAGGGCGACTCCGGTCCGGCCGCCTGGCTGCCGGCCAACCCGGAGATCCGTTGCTCGTACGCGGTGCGCTTCGCGCAGGTGTCGCTGAAGTACCAGCTGCCGGTGACGGAGGCCGACAAGAAGGCGATGCTGCAGCAGTGCGGCGGCTGACGGGGGCTGAGGAGTAGCCGAGGAAACGTTTCCTCGGACGGTTCGTCGCTCTTTGTCCCGAAGCGGGCGGGACGGGCGGGGTGCGGCGGGTGGGGCACCATCAACCGTGTGATCGTCAGGTGGTATTCGTATGCGGTGCATTCGATGATCACCCGGTTCTCGCGACGCGCCCTGCCCGCCGTCGCCGCGGCCGCCCTGCTGGCCGCCTGCACCAGCTCGGGCGGCTCCACCGACGCGGCCTCCGGCACGCCGTCCGCCGCCGCGACCACCACGCCGTCGCCCACGGACCCGGCGACCGCCACCCCGACGCCCACCCCCACCGCCACCGCCACGCCCACGCCGACCGTCAAGCCCACCGGTCAGGCGGACCCGGCCCTCCAGGCCTTCTACGGTCAGCAGCTCGCCTGGGCGGCCTGCAAGGACGACCCGAAGACCGCGAAGATCGACGAGTCGGCGGTGCAGTGCGCCACCCTCAAGGTCCCGCTGGACTACGCCGACCCGTCCGGCGGGAGCCTCGACGTCGGCGTCGCCCGGATCGGCAGCGCCAGGCCCGGCGAGCGGACCGGCTCCCTGCTGGTCAACCCGGGTGGGCCCGGCGGCAGCGGCGTCAGCATGGTCCAGCGGAGCCAGAAGGGGTACGACGGCCCGCTGCGCGACCACTACGACATCGTCGGCTTCGACCCGCGCGGCACCGGCCTCAGCTCGCCGGTCAAGTGCCTGGACGACAAGGCCCGTGACAGCTGGCTCACCGCCGACGACCTCGGCCCCGAGCACGGCAAGGTGCTCGCGGACGCCTGCCAGGCCAAGTACGGCAAGCTGCTGGAGCACATCGGCACCCGCGACACCGTCCGCGACATGGACGTGCTGCGGGCCGCGCTCGGCGACCAGAAGCTCAGCTACCTCGGGTTGTCCTACGGCACTTACATCGGCAGCGTCTACGCCGAGGAGTTCCCGGACCGCGTCGGCCGGCTGGTCCTGGACGGTGCGGTCGACCCGGCCAAGCCGCTGACCGAGAACAACATCGAGCAGTACGCGGGCTTCGAGCGCTCGCTGAGGGCCTTCGCCGCCCACTGCGCCAAGCAGAAGCAGTGCCCGCTCGGCAAGGATCCGGACAAGGCGCCCGAGAAGCTCGCGGACTTCCTCGACGGGCTCAAGCAGAAGCCGCTCACCACCAAGGACGGGCGCGTCCTCACCTCCAGCGTGGCCTGGACCGGTGTGATCAACGGCCTCTACGGCGACGAGCGCGCCTGGGACGCGTTGGCCGACAGCGTCGGCGCGGCCATGGTCGGCGGCAAGGGCGACGGCCTGCTCGGGTACGCGGACGACTACAACGACCGCGACAAGGACGGCCACTACAGCGTCTCGGCCGACGCCTACACCGCTGTCTACTGCGCCGACGGTGCGACCGGTGTCCCGACCGGTGACGCGCTGCAGGCCGCGTACGCCGAGATGGCGTCCAAGGCCCCGCTGATCAGCCGGCGCGAGCCGGGATCCGCGCTGTTCGACCCCGACTGCCGCAGCTGGCCGTTCCGCTCGCCCGAGAAGGCGCACGCGATCACCTCGAAGGCCACGACGCCGATCGTGGTGGTCGGCTCGACCGGCGACGCGGCCACCCCGTACGCCAACGCCGAGAAGCTCGCCGCCGAGCTCGGCAACGCCGTACTGCTCACCCGCGAGGGCGAGGGGCACACCGGCTACTGGCGCAGCGAGTGCATCCGCACGGCCGTGAACGCCTTCCTCGTCGACGGCACGGTGCCGGCCGCCGGGACGCGCTGCGCGACCGACACCGCGAAGTGATTCCTCAGCACAGCACAACGGCGGGGCGCGGTACGGTCGTTCACCGTGCCGCGCCCCGCCGTCAGGGTCAGGACGTGGGGGACCGGGTCAGGTCGTAGAAGGTCGAGCCGCCGACGGTGCGGGCGGTGTAGTGGCTCGCCACCCACTCCTCGATCTGGGCGGTCTGCGACCCGGACGACTCGCCGTCCGGGGCACCGGGCATGCCGTTCACGCCGGTCGTGGTGGTGCTCTCGTCGCCGACCGCGCGGCGCGAGCCGCCGCCGATGAACCAGTGCACCTTGCCCTCCCGCACGTACTGCTGGAAGGCCTCCAGGCTCAGCGAGGGGTCGCTGCTGTTGAAGCCGCCGAGGGCCATCACCGGGACACCGGAGGCGAGTTGGTAGCTGGCGGCGTTCTGCGAGCCGCTGGTGGCGGCGGCCCAGCGGTAGCCGTCGGCGCCCTCCTTCAGCAGGGCGGCAGCCTCCTCGCTCACCTTGGCGCCGTTCAGTAGCCCGGCCATGCCGCCCATGCCGCCGGCCATGCCGCCCGGGAAGCCGCCGCGGGTGCGGTTGCCCCGGTTGCCGTCCTGGCCGCCGTTCTGCTGCGGGGAGCCCGGGACACCGCCTTGGCCGCCGTCCTGGCCGCCGCCCTGCTGTTGCGGGGCGCCGGGGAAGCCGGGGAAGCCGGGGAGACCGCCCGTGCCCCCCGGACCGCCCGCGCCGCGCCGGCCGAAGCCACCCGGCCCGAAGCCGCCCTCCACGGCGGGCCCGGCCAGCACGATCGAGCCCTGGTGCGGGGTGTTGACCGTCTCCACCGCGTACGCCGCCGGACCGCCCAGCGCCGCCGCCGCGCCCAGCAGGCCCGCCACCGCGGTCAGCCGTCCGGCGAGCCGCGAGGACCCGCCCGCCGCCCCGTCCGCGGCCCCGTCCGCCCGGCGCGCGAGCCGCGCGGCCAGCGGTCCGGCGACCAGCAGCGCCACCGCCGCGAGCAGCCCGCCGGCCAGGACCGTCGGCCGCAGCCACGGCAGGAAGTCCTTGCTGCGCCCGAGCAGCACGTACGCCCACACCGCCGTCACCGCGAGCGTGCCGGCCAGCACCGCCGCGTACGGCAGCCGGTGCCGGGCCCGCCACAGCCCGTCGACGCCGATGCCGACCAGCGCCGCGACCGCCGGGGCCAGCGCCACCGTGTAGTACTGGTGGAAGATCCCGGACATGAAGCTGAAGGTCAGCGCGGTGCAGAGGAGCCAGCCGCCCCACACCAGGAACGCGGTGCGCGCGGTGTCCGTCCGGGCGTGGCGGCGGGTGGCCCACAGGCCGAACAGCAGCAGGATCAGCGCGGCGGGGAGCAGCCAGGCGATCTGCCCGCCGATGTCGCCGTCGAACAGCCGGGTGATGCCGGTCGTGCCCCAGCCGCCCCCGCCGCGCATCCCGCCGGGCGGACCCCCGGCCGTCGCGCCTCCGGGCCCGGCGCCGAACGCCGCCTCGAACCCGCCCGCCATCCGGTTGCGGCCGCCGCCGACGCTGCCGGTCTCGTTGCCGTTGAGCCGGCCGAAGCCGTTGTAGCCGAAGGTGAGCGAGAGGAAGCTGTTGTCCTGCGAGCCGCCGATGTACGGCCGCGCCGAGGCCGGGACCAGCTCGACCACCGCGACCCACCAGCCGCCCGCGAGCACCATCGCCAGCCCGCCGGCCAGCAGCTGGCGCACCCGGCGCCACAGCCCGGTCGGCGCCACCACCAGGTAGACCAGCGCGAACGCGGGCAGGACCAGGAACGCCTGCAAGGTCTTGGTGAGGAAGGCGAGTCCGAACATCACCCCGGTGAACACCAGCCACCGGGTGCCGGCCGCCTCGACGGCCCGCAGCAGCCCGTACGCGGCCAGCGTGAGCAGCAGCACCAGCAGCGCGTCCGGGTTGTTGAAGCGGAACATCAGCGCCGCCACCGGCGTCAGCGCGAACGCCACACCGGTCAGCAGCCCGGCGAGCGGCGAGAAGCGCCGGCGCACCGCCGCGTACAGCACGGCCACCGTGGCCACCGCCATCAGCGCCTGCGGGGCCAGCACCGACCAGGAGGAGAGTCCGAAGACGCGGGCCGAGAGCGCCATCGGCCAGAGCGCGAGCGGCGGCTTGTCGACGGTGATGAAGTTCCCGGCGTCCGAGGAGCCGTAGAAGAGGGCCTTCCAGCTCTGGCTGCCCGCCTGGGCGGCGGCCGAGTAGAAGGAGTTGGCCCAGCCGGAGGCGGACAGGCCCCAGAGGTAGAGGACGGCGGTGGCCGCCAGCAGCGCCAGCAGCGCGGGCCGCGCCCAGCGCGGGTCGTCGGCCCGCCCGCGCCAGGTCCGGCCCGGCAGGGTGCGCAGCCGCTCGGCCCAGGAGGCCGGCCCCTTGGGGCCGGTGGGCGGCGGCGGGAGCTCCGGGAACAGCGGCGGCCCGGCGGGCCGCCCGGGCGCCGACCCCTCCGGCGTGGGGGCGGGCGGCAGCACCGGGGGCGGGTAGTCCCCGGCCTCCGGCCAGGGCTCGCCGGCCGGCGGGGTGAGGCTGGTCGTGGTCATGGGCGCTACGCTCGGGCGCCCGGGTGAGAGAACCGTGAGACGCGGGTATGAGGCGCCTGTGATCCGACCGGCGCGGTTCCGCCGCCCGGCGCTACGCGGCCTGCGGCATCGTCAGGTGCTTGCCGAGCCACTCCAGGGCGGGCGGGATCTCCCGGGTCCAGGTGTGGAAGTTGTGGCCGCCGGTGTCGAGGGTGATGGTGGAGAGCTTGGTCGGCGCCTTGAAGGAGTTGACCATGGCCTGGGTGCCCTCGTAGTTGTTCTCGTCGTAGCTGGTGGCGAGCAGCAGCGAGACCGGCTCGGCGGGCTTGTTCTTCAGCCGCCAGACCAGGTCGTTCTCCTGCTTCAGCTGGGCGTTGCCCGCGAACAGGTCGCCGGTGGTCTCGTCGATCGGCGCGGTGTAGTAGCCGGAGAGCGAGATCGCGGAGCGGTAGGCGTCCGGCTTGCGCAGCGCGAACTTGAGGGCGCAGTAGCCGCCGGTCGAGTTGCCGATCACCGCGCGGTTGGCCGGGTCGGTGCCGATCCGGTAGTTGGCGGACAGCGCCGTCGGCAGGTCGCTGGTGAAGAAGGTCTCCACCTGGGGCCCGCCGGGGATGTCCATGCACTCGGTGTCGCGGTTGCCGGAGAGCGTCGGGCGCATCAGCACCAGGACGGTCGGCGGCAGCTTGTTCTGCTCGATCGCGGTCAGCGTGGACGCCGGGTACTGCATCAGCGTGATCAGCTTCTCCGCCGAGCCCGGGTACCCGGCCAGCACCAGCGCCATCGGGAACTTGCGCTGCGCGTACTCCGGCTGGAAGTACTGCGGCGGCAGGTAGACGAAGGCGTCGCTGTTCAGCCCGCTCGCCCTGCCCCGGACCGACACCTCCTGGATCAGCCCGGAGCGGTCGCGGGCCGAGCCCTGCGCCGAGTACATGTTCTTCTCGCCCGTGACGGCCAGCGCGGCGGCCGCGTTCGGCTGGTGGTCGACCACCTCGCCGGGCTTGCCGTTGGTGCCGAGCAGGTCGCTCCAGGAGCTGTAGAAGCCGAAGTAGCCGTTGGCGATCAGCCCCATGGCGACGAGCACCGCGACCTGGGTGGCGAGGAACGCGCCGAGCCGGCCGCTCCAGGCCTTCCAGCCGCCGCCGCCGAATCTCGGCCAGAGCCACATCGTGGCGGCGAACACGCCGATCGCGATGACGGCGGCGATGATCTGGAGGGGGAGACCCGTGAGGCTGAGCACGGACCGATCGTAGTTGACGTCGGAGACCGCTCCGTGCGCTCCGTGGTACGCCCCCGCTACGCTTCGGTGCGCTGCAAATGCGCCCTGTTGACCGCGTCTTGTCGGATCGCAATCATGTCCGCGGGGACAGCAGACAGCACGGAGTGTGCATGGATCAGTACCGAAAGATCAACCGGGGGAGCGGCATGAAGTCCTTCACCAAGGCCGGCGTCGCGGTGGGCACCGCCCTGCTGCTGGCGGCCTGTTCGAGCGGTGGCTCGGGCGGCGGCTCGGGCGGCGGATCCGCCAGTGGTTCGGGCAGCGGACCGGCATCGTCCGGCCCGTCCGACGGCTTCAACACCGCCCTGCCGGCCCCGACCCGCACCGCGACACCCACCCCGACCCCGACCCCGACGCCGTACGGGCCCGTCCTGGCCGGCTACATCGACCCGGTCGGCGTCGCGCTCGGCAAGATCAACCCGTCGGCCAACCTGAACAACTTCATGATCGGCCTGCAGGAGGCGGCCAGCGCGGCCAACTCCGCGAGCAGCGGACTCGGCCTGAGCGACACCCCGGCCACCGTCGGCACCACCAAGCGCCAGCTGGTGAACGCGCTGTCGCAGCTCGCCACCGACCTGACCAAGATCCGGACCGGGATCAAGTCCAAGACCTACTGCACCACCGGCTCCGCCTACGCCCAGGTCGGCCTCTCCGAGGGGCTGAAGGCGATACCGGCCTCGCTCGCCGAGATGGCGGCCGCCGGGTACACCACCAACTTCACCGTCCCGCAGACGCCGCAGCCGCAGACCCGCTCGCTGGACAACGGCGCCTTCGTCACCAAGGGCCGACTGCGGGGCGGCGGCGAGTTCCACGTCGACAACACCGCCGGCACCGTCGACTCCGTGGTGTCGCTCTACAAGGGCGGCAAGACGGTCCACTCGCTGTACGTCGGCAAGGGCAAGGAAGCGGCGATCGAGGGCGTCGAGGACGGCGACTACGACGTCTACTTCTCCGAGGGCGTCGACTGGGACTCCTCGCTGAAGATGTTCACCCAGAGCTGCAGCTACACGAAGTTCGACGACTCGCTGTCCTACACCAGCGGCCGGAACTACGTCTCCTGGACGATCACGCTGACCGCCAAGGTCGGCGGCAACGCCAAGACCAGCGACGTGGACGAGGAGACCTTCCCGCAGCAGTAGGCGCCACCGCGTTCAACGGACGGGGCACCGCCGGACGGTCCGGCGGTGCCCCCGGGCCCGTTGGACGGCGCCCCGCCCAGGCTCGCGGATCGGCCAAATCGCCTCCGGGGGACGGACTTCGGCGACGGCCCGGACTGTCGCGCGCCTCTTGCGGGGCAAGTGTCGGTGCCGCGTGCCAGACTCCCGGCATGGCCCCTGAACCGCTCGCCACCCTGACCTTCGCCGCCTGGCGCCGTCTCGACCGCACCGCCGCCAGTCGTCTCGCCACCCAGATCGCGGGCAGCGTCGGCGGCCGGCTCGACCGCGTCGAGGAGGTCGAGCACCTGGGCGCGCCGCTGCACCGGGTGCTGGTCGAGCGCGGTGGGCGGATGTTCGCGCTGATACCGGGTGGGCGGGTCACCGTCGGCTTCGACACGGCGAGTTGGCGGCCGTCCGCCGAACTCCTGGCCAGCTACCGGGAGGAGAGCGTCAGCCAGGGCTTCGGTGACGGGGACCTGCACGCCCACCTCGCCCGGGTCCTCAGCCCGCGCCGGACCGTCACCGTGCCGACGCTGCTGATGGCCGTCGAGGGCGAACCGCTGGAGGAGGAGCCCGCCGACCTGCCGGCCGTCCTCGCCGACGAGGGCCTGCGCCTGCCCACCCCCGACGAGTGGGAGCACGGCTGCGGGGCCGGAGCGCACACCCTGTTCCGCTGGGGTGACGAGTGCCCGCTCGACCGCATCCCGTACGGCCCCGAGCCGGGCCCGCACACCGGCCCCAACGCCTTCGGCCTGCGCATCGCCCACGACACCTACAGCTCGGAGATCACCAGCGATACCGGCGCCATCTACGGCGGCGACGGCGGCGAGTCCGTCTGCGGCGGCTACGGCACCGTCCTCGCCTGGCTGCCGCTCGCCACCGCCAACCGGCACCCGGACCTCGCCGCCATGGTCTTCGACGAGGACGGCGACTACTGCACCGAAGACCTCTCCGCCCGCCCCGTCCTCGCCCTCCGCTGACGCCTCGGCGGTTACTCCTCCTCGACCCACTCCGGAATGGTCCACCGCAGCACCGTCCCGCCGTCCGCACCACGGTCCAGGGTGACGGGGTACACCCGCCCCCAGTCCCGCTCACCGTGGTGCCGGACGGCGTGGTCGCCCTGGCACCACCCGAAGCCGAGCACGGGGCAGCCGCCGACCTCGATCTCGCCGACGGTCAGCGGGCGGGTGCGGCCGGCGCACTCGAAGCGGTGGAAGTCGGTGTGCGGGTCGACGGAGGAGACCACGCCGACGCCGTACGCCGAGATCTCGGCGGCGAGCGCCGTCGCCTTCTCGACGGGCAGGTCCAGGAAGCCGTACGGACCCCGCTCGTCCCCCTCGTACTGCGGGATCCGCACCCCGCCGAACCGCTGGTACGCCTCCTCCTGGTCCCGCCCCCAGTAGCTGACGTCGGCGAGCCCGTCGGCCGGCTCCCCTTCAAGCCCGATCCAGGCGTCCAGCCCGACCGCGTCCCCGAGCATCATCCCGCCCCGGTCCACCGGTAGGTCCCCGACCGGCACCGGCGCCTCCCGCCCCGCCGGCCACGGTACCCCGAGCTCCACCTCCAGCTCGGCGATCGCCGGCTCGTCGTCGAACGGCGACGGTGCCGTCCGCGCCCGCACCGCCAGCGCCCGCGTCCCGTCGACGGCAACCGCCACCGCCTCCGCCGGCCCCTCCAGGAGGTGCCCGCTCCCGTCTCCCCGCGCCACCGCCTCCCGCGCCCGCTCGGACAGCGGCGGCCCGACCTCGGGCCAGTGGTCCAGCCAGAGGGCCATCCCGAATACGAGCACCCCGGAAGGCGCGGTGACGGTCCCGAGGTGCGTGAAGCTGTCGTTCATGTGTCCGATTCTGCCGCGCTCGCGCACCCGCTCGGAACTCGCCCGGCTCCGGCAGCCGCATCGGTGATCCGGCGCCTCCGGGCGGATTTCTCCACCTGACTTCTGCTCGCACCGTTGACCAATTGATGTGGTCATGGCACTTTCGTGCGGCGCGGGCGTCCGCAACCGGTCGTACGCCCCGCATCCCCCACAAGGAGAGCCATGTTCAAGAGACTTGCCGCCGCGTCCGCCGCGAGCGTCGTCATCGCGGGGGTCCTGACCTCCGTGGCGGTCGCGCCCGCACAGGCGGTGCAGGCCGGTGACCTGACGTCGACCATCGCGCTGAGCAACTGCTCGGCCTCGCTGGTGCGTTACCCCTCCTCGGTCGACGCCGACCGGGCCCTCATGCTCACCAACGGGCACTGCCTGCCGACCATGCCGTCCGCCGGCCAGGTCATCCAGAACCAGTCCGCCAGCCGCAGCGGCACCCTGCTCAACGCCACGGGCGGCTCGCTCGGCACCGTGACGGCCGACAAGATCCTCTACGCCACGATGACCGGCACGGACGTCGCGCTCTACCAGCTCACCGACACCTTCGGGTCGATCACCTCCAAGTTCGGTGCGACGGCGCTGACCATCAGCGACACCCACCCGGTCGACGGCTCGGCGATGTTCATACCCTCCTCGTACTGGAAGCAGACCTGGAACTGCTCCGTCAACGGCTTCGTCGGCACGCTCCGCGAGGACGCCTGGACCTGGCACGACTCCCTCCGCTACAGCTCCGGCTGCAACACCACGCACGGCACCTCGGGTTCGCCGATCGTCGACGCCGCGACGAAGAAGGTCGTCGGCATCAACAACACCGGCAACGACGACGGCCAGATGTGCACGCTCAACAACCCCTGCGAGGTGGCGGCCGACGGCACCACCGCGGCCTACCAGGGGCAGAGCTACGGTCAGGAGACCTACTGGTTCACCACCTGCCTGGGCAACGGGCGCGTCATCGACCTCAACGTCAGCGGATGCCTGCTGACGAAGCCCGCGGGCAGCGGCTCCGTCTCGGTCGTCAACCCGGGCAACCAGTCGACGGCGGTGGGCGGTTCGGCGAACCTCCAGATCCAGGCGAGCGGCGGTTCGACGCCGTACACCTACACCGCCACGGGGCTGCCGGCCGGCCTGTCGATCAACGCCTCCACCGGCGTGATCAGCGGCACCCCAACTGCGGCCGGCACCTCCAACGTCACCGTGACGGCGAAGGACTCGGCCGCCAGGACGGGCAGCGCGAGCTTCACCTGGACCGTCACCGGCGGTGGCGGCGGCACCTGCACCCCGGCGCAGCTGCTCGGCAACGCGGGCTTCGAGACGGGTACCGCCGCGCCGTGGACGACCTCCAGTGGCGTGGTCGACAACTCGTCCTCGCAGGCGCCGCACGGCGGTACCTGGAAGGCGTGGCTGAACGGCTACGGCTCGACCCACACCGACACGCTGTCCCAGACGGTGAGCATCCCGGCGGGCTGCTCGGCGACGCTGAGCTTCTACCTGCACATCGACACGGCCGAGTCCGGCACGACGGCGTACGACAAGCTGGCCGTCCAGGTCAACGGCACCACGCTGAAGACCTACTCGAACGTCGACGCGGCCGCCGGCTACCAGCTGCGGACCTTCGACCTGTCGGCCTACGCGGGCCAGGCGGTGACCCTCAAGTTCACCGGCACCGAGGACGTCTCGCTGCAGACCAGCTTCGTGATCGACGACACCTCGATCGCCACGAGCTGACCTGTCGGTTGACCCCTCCCGCCTGCCGCCCGGCCCCCGAGCCGGGTGGCAGGCGTGTTGTGTGGGCACTTGCGCGGCGTAGGAAGTCGGACAGGCCGACTTCCTGCTCCCCGCGCACGCGGGTGGCACGTGCTGGTAGGTAGCCGGCCGTGGTTGGCGGCCGATCGGGATGGGTGCCGGTGTGACGTGGCGGTTCCTGCCGTGAGCGCGTTCCGCTGTGCCTGGGTTGCCCGAAGCCAGGATGGTCGGCTTTGGAGGACCGGGGAACCAGGGGTTGCCGGATCCCGCTGATCTGCGGCGTCCGGCCACCGCAGGCACCCTCCGTTGCGGCGGGCCGCCGGCTCACCGTGGAGGGGGAAGTTCGCCGAGGAGGACGCGCCCGTCCACCGTCCCGAGCACGAGCCGCCCGGGCGCGGTCGCGGCGAGGGAGAGGGCCACCGTCGGGACACCGCCCACCGAGAGCGGGGCGCGCCGGCGAACAGTGCCGTCGGCCGCGTCGAGGGCGAGGATCTCGCCCGAGAGGAGGGCGGCGAACACGGTGTCGCCGTCGGAGTCGAGCGCCGTGACCGGGTGCTCCACGGGGAACACCCACCGCGGCGCGCCGTCCGGGAAGCGGCGGCAGGCGACGAAGGCGGGGTCGGCCTTCGGCCCGCGGTCGACGTGGATCTCGCCGGCGTGGACCAGGGCGCCGCCCGTTCCGTCGCTCCCCGCGAGGCGGACGGCCGGGCCGCCGGTGAGACGACGGGAGCGTTTGCCGTCCCAGTCGAGCGGGAACAGCCGGCGGATCTCCGGCCTGCCGCCCTCGCGCTTCGCGGGGTCGACGGCGACGACCCACTGGTCCTTCCAGTACGTCTTCCTCCCGCCCTGGAGGAACAGTGGTTCGGGGCTGCGCCGCACCCCGAAGTACATGTTGACGGAGTCGAAGCAGCCGAGCGCCGGCCCGGCGGACCGCGTGCCGTCGGGGGCGAGCAGGGTCATCGGGGTGTTCCGCCGGTCGAGGCGGGTGTCGCGGAGGGCGAGCCGGCCGTCGAGGCCGGCGGCGAGGGCGGCGGGGAAGTCGACGTCGACGGTGTCGAGCGTGCTGCCGTCGGCGAGCGAGACCCGTTCGACGAGGCCGGGGACCTCCTCCCATCCGACGCCGTGCGCCCAGCGGCCCGGGCGGGTGACATTGACCCAGGCGGACGTCCGGTCGGGGGAGACGTGCAGTTCGTGTGCGCCCTCCGGGTCGGGCACCGACCACTGCGACTCACCGGACGGCGACCAGCTCTCCAGCTTCGTCCCCTCCAGCGCGGCCAGCACCCGCCCGTCGTCCAGCGCCTCCACCGCCCACACCTGGCGCCGCGGCGACCACGTCACGCCGTGCGCGTCGGCGAGCGCGGCGAGCGCCTCGCGGGCGGCCTGCTCGGCGCCCTCGGGGCGGCGCGACGCCCGGACGCGTGGGCCGGTGAGGTCCCGGTAGGAGATGCTGCGGGGGGCGACCCGGCGCCAGTCGTCGCGTTCGAGGACGGGGGCGAAGCCGTGGGTCTCGGGGGCGTCGTCCGCGTCATCGTCGGGCGGGGCCACGACCAGCTCCAGCGCGCGGCCGTCCTCTCGCCAGCGCACCCGGCGGACTTCCCAGTGGCCTTCGAGCACGGAGGTGGTGGTGCCGTCCTCCACGTCGACGAGCAGGAGTTCGCCCTCGTACATGTAGCCGCCGTCGTACGCGCCGGTGCCGACGGCGAGCAGGGGGAGGCGGGGGTGGAGGGCGAGGTCGAGCACGGGCCACCGGCTGTGGACGAGCTGCCGGCAGCGGAGGTCGTCGAGCCCGAAGACGCCGACGCGGTAGCCGTACCAGGAGCCGAGCGCGCGGCCGCCCCACTGCAGGTGGCCGACGCTTCCGCCGACGGCGACCAGCCCGCGCGCGTCGTCACGGACGAGGGCACTGGGCTTCCCGGCCTCGGCGAACGGCCCACCGCCGAGGATCCGGCGGATGTGCAGGGGCTCGTGCATGGGGCTCCTCCGGGCAGATCGTCGGAAGATCCTCGCACGTCATCGGCTGGAGCGGTCGGACAGTCGGACGATGCCGCGCTTCGGGCTCACTCGGGTACTCCGGGCCGGGTACGGGCCCGAGGTCGCCGTCGGGCTCGCGGGGACATCCACAGCTCAGCGAGGGATGCGGTGGTGCCACTCCTTGGTGAAGACGACGTTGCCGGCCTCCTCCGCCCGCACCTGGGTGCGGGCGAGGAGGTGGGTGGGGTCGCAGCGGAGTTCGGCGCGGGTGTGGACGGTGACGTCCCAGCCGAGGGCGGGGCGTTCCAGGCGCACGGTGCGGTCGGTGCGGGCCAGCGCGCTGAGCGGGGTGGCGGTGAGGACGCGGTAGGCGGTGACGGTCTGTTCGGCGCGGACCAGGCCGTCGGGGTGGGTGCGGGTGCCGTCGGTGGCGGGGGAGAGCTCGGTGCGCCACTCGCGGCGGCCGATGTCGTGGACGGTGACGCGTTCGGGGTGGGCGGTGAGCGGTTCGGTGAGGTGGAGCGGGGGCGGCAGGGGAAGGGTGGGGGAGCGGAAGGTGAGGTCGTCGGCGTGCGGGGCGGGGCGGTGGACGACGGGGACGGTGAGGGTGGAGCGGGAGGGGTCGAGGGCGAAGCCGGCCGGTTCGGGGCCGGGCCAGGTCCACGGCCAGTAGGTGGAGGAGAGGGCGAGCCGCAGGCGGTGTCCGGTCGGGACGGTGGTGCCGGTCGGGGCGAGTTCCACCACGGCTTCGGCGGGATCGTCGGCCCGGCCGGCGAGGGCGCGGATGCCGCGGGTGAGCAGGGTCGAGGTGCCGTCGGGGGCGACGGCGCACAGGCGGGCGGCGATCAGCGCGGGGCCGGCGGCCGGTTGGAGGTGCAGGGTCAGTGACGGGGTGCCGAGCAGGTCCAGTGGCTCGGGCAGCGGGCGGGAGTCGAAGCAGACCGAGCGGCCGTCCTCCTCGCGCTGGTCGGGCGGCTGGTCGGCGGGGCGGCCGAGCGGGACGTAGGCGCCGGCGTCGAGGCCGGTGTGCTGCGGCGAGTGGACGTGCACCCAGCGGTCCTCGGAGGCGGTGCCGGCGGCGCGCAGCGGGCCGTCCAGGCCGTAGTGGACCTCGCGGAGCCCGGGCGGGGGCCAGGGATCGACGCCGGACCAGTGGCCGGCGTGCCAGCTGCGCAGGGCGGGGGCGGCGAGGGCGCCGGCGTCGATGTCGCGCAGCCAGTGGTCGTACCAGCGCAGCGCCTCGGGGAGGAGTTCGTCGGGCAGACCGTGCGGCCAGGGGCCGAGGACGGCGCGCACCGCGGGGGCGCCGCCGGCGGCGGCGAGGGCGAGCACGGTGGCGGCGGACGGGTCGGACCAGCCGGCGGCGGCCAGGGTGGGGACGGCGGCGGCCGGCACGTCGGGGGACGGGGCGGCGAGCCAGTCGGCGAGCGGTGGTTCGAGGGCGTCGAGCCGGGCGAGCCACATCGCCCGCCAGCCGTCGCCGACGTACTGCGGGTCCGGTGGGCGGGCCGCGTCGGCGAGCCGGTCGGTGGCGCGGGTGTGGCCGTCGGCGGCGAGGACGGCGCCGCCGAGGCGATGCGGGCCGTCGGGGCAGACGACGACCGCGGCGTGCACGGCGTCGGGAGCGAGCGCGGCCAGGCGCAGGGCGGTGTCCCCGGCGGCGCCGGTGCCGAGCAGGCCGACCCGGCCGCTGCACCAGGGTTGGGCGGCGAGCCGGCGGACGACCTCGGCGCCGTCGGCGGCCAGGGTGTCCGCGGCGGCCGGACCGTCGGCGGCCGGGGCGACGCCGCCGGAGTTGCCGTGGCCCCGCGCGTCGACCCGGACGGCGGCGTGGCCGTGGCCGGCGATCCAGGGGTGGTGGCGGGCGTCGTCGGTGGCGGTCCAGTCGGTGAGGCGGCCGGTGGAGTACTCCAGTACGACGGGGACGGGCTCGTCGGTCACCGGGCGCCAGAGGCGGGCGAACAGTTCGGTGCCGTCGGGGAGGGGGACGCGCAGGTCCTCGCGGGTGGTGCGGTAGGGGTACGAGGGCATGGCCGCTCCATCGGGTCCCGGTCGGTGCGCACCGCCGTGGCTCACGCCAGGCCGGTGCGGATCATTCCGACAGTAGGGGAGGAAGCGGGCGCGCGCCCGGCGAGCGGACGGCCGGGCGCGCGCGGGACCGGGAGGCGGCAGGGGCCGTCAGGCCTTGCTCAGCCAGGCGGTGGCGTTGAGGGCGAGCGCGGCGTTGGTGCCGGCCGGGTCGTTCCAGCCGTTGAACAGGTTGTTGCCCGGCTGGCCGGTGCCGTCGTCGGCGGGGGAGCTGTCGCCCCAGGCGGCGACCCGGCCCGTGCCGTAGCCGCTGGTGAGGAAGAAGGCGCCGGTGTTCCCGGAGTAGCCGGTGCGGTAGACGATGCCCTTGACCTTGGGGTTGTCGGCCGGCTTGAGGGTGAAGGTGGTGCCGGAGCGCAGGATCGACCCGGTGACGGTGCCGAACGGGCCGTGCAGCACCGGGTCGGCGGCGTCGTTGACGGCGCGCGGGTTGTCGGTGGAGATGTTGGCGATGTCCACCGAGAAGCCGAACGGGTCGTTGTTGTTCACGCCGTTGTTCGTCAGCAGGTCGTTGATGATCGCCGGGGAGTCCCAGCCGTCGTTGTTGCGGTCGCTCTGGTTGTGGTCGGAGATCAGGAAGAGTCCGCCGCCGTTCTGCACGAAGCGAACGATTGCCGACTTTTCCGACGTGGACAGCCGGATGTTCGGCTCCGGCAGCACGAAGGTGTCGAAGTTGGCGAGGTCGAGCGCGGCGCCGGTGCCGTAGCTGATGGTGGAGCCGGCCGGCAGGGTCTTGAGGCTGTACTGGCCGGTCCTCTGCAGGGCGACGCCCCAGGCGGAGAGCGCGCCGGTCCAGCTCTTCTCGGTGGTGGGGTTGGCGTTCTGGGCGAGCGGGTCGGGCTGGGCGGTGGAGATGATCCAGTCGGCGTTGCCGGCGGTCTCGCCCTTGCTGTTGTCGAACAGGACGCGGTGGGGCGGCGCGGTGGTCGCGGCGGAGGCCGGGGCGGGGGCGCCGAGGGTGGCCAGACCGGTGGCGAGCAGGGCGGACGCGGCCAGCGCGGCGGCGGGTCGAAGGTTCATCATGTGCCGTCCCTCCAGAGGGGGTTGGGGTTCGGGGCAGCTGAGTATCCGCGCGTAGAACGGCGCTCGCGGGGCACTCCGGGTTACCGCCACTTGTACGGTGCATGACGATCTCGGCGCGGCGGTCCCGCTCCCGGGCCGGCGGTGCCGCCGGCCCGTTCGACCGCTATCCGGTGACCAGGTTGTAATTGCGAATGACTTGCAACTATTTGCGACAAGAAGGAAAGATGGCCCAGCTCCGAGGGCCGGACAGGACCCCGGAGCCCCGACGGCCTCATGAAAGGACCCCCGATGACCGGCCCCCGCTGGCGCGATCGGCTCACCCGTGAGGAGTGGATCCGCCTCGCAGGCATGGGCGGCTTCATCCTCGCCCTGCACGTGATCGGCTGGTTCACCCTGCTCGCGCTCGTCGCGCCCGAGCACTACGACGTCGGCGGCCAGGTCTTCGGCGCCGGCATGGGCCTCACCGCGTACACCCTCGGCATGCGGCACGCCTTCGACGCCGACCACATCGCCGCCATCGACAACACCACCCGCAAGCTGATGGGCCAGGGCAAGCGGCCGCTGTCGGTCGGCTTCTGGTTCTCGCTCGGCCACTCGTCGATCGTCTTCGGCCTCTGCGCGCTGCTGGCCTTCGGCATCCGCTCGCTCGCCGGGCAGATCGAGACGGACGACTCCACCCTGCACGAGACGACCGGCCTGATCGGCGTCACCGTCTCCGGCACCTTCCTGCTCGCCCTCGGCCTGATCAACCTGGGCGCGTTCAACGGCATCCTCAAGGTCTTCCGCCGGATGCGCGAGGGCGAGTTCGACGAGGCCGAGCTGGAGGCGCAGCTGGAGAAGCGCGGCTTCATGAACCGCATCCTCGGCCGGGTGACCAAGGCCGTCACCAAGCCCTGGCACATGTACCCGGTCGGCCTGCTGTTCGGCCTGGGCTTCGACACCGCCACCGAGGTGTCGCTGCTGGTGCTGGCCGGTGGCGCGGCGGCGTTCCAGCTGCCCTGGTACGCGCTGCTGGTGCTGCCGATCCTGTTCGCCGCCGGCATGAGCCTGCTGGACACCATCGACGGCTCGTTCATGAACTTCGCCTACGAGTGGGCGTTCTCCAAGCCGGTCCGCAAGATCTACTACAACCTGACCGTCACCGGCCTGTCCGTCCTGGTCGCCCTGGTCATCGGCTCGATCGAGCTGATCGGGCTGCTCGGCGAGAAGCTCGACATCACCAGCGGGCCGGTCGCCTGGATCGGCGAGCTGAACCTGGACCTCGTCGGCTACGCCATCGTCGGCCTCTTCGTGCTCACCTGGGCGGCGGCGATCGCCTACTGGAAGTTCGGCAACGTCGAGGAGAAGTGGTCGGCCGGGCTCACCGCCGCGGCCGCCGAGAAGGGCGAGTGACGCCACCCGGCGGCCTCGGAGCCGAACGCGGGAGGCCCGCCCGACCTGGTGGTCGGGCGGGCCTCCTTCTTCAGCCGGGTGTCCGGATCAGCAGCTGGTCGTCCAGGACCGCACGCCCGGGAAGGGCAGCGAGTTCCAGCCGGCCGCGCCGATGGCGATCGCCAGGCACCGGTGGTTGTAGTACGCCTTCGAGGCCATGTGCTGCACGTAGCCGGAGTAGGCGCCCGCCGCGAGGGCGAAGCCCGCGCCGACCGGTCCGAGCAGGCCCACGCCGACCCAGATCGGGCCGTAGACGTAGTGGGCGTTGCGGCCGATCTTCCCGGTGTACGCGCGGTTGAAGTAGAAGGTGAGCTGCGCCAGGTACTTCAGGCCGCGCCAGCCGATGTGCGCCTCCAGGTGCGCCCAGAGGCGGCCCCAGGAGTAGTAGCGGGTCTTCGACCAGCTCCAGCGCCCGTCCAGGTCGAAGGAGTTCACCGGGTCGGTCGGGTAGGTGTAGGCGTTGGCGTTGCCGCCCGGGACCGGGTCGGCCTGCAGGAACCGGCCGAGGCTCGGGTCGTACAGCCGGGAGCCCATCAGGACGACGCCGCTGGCGGTGGAGGAGTCGCGCTGCTCGCCGCCGACCCAGCCGTAGCCGGTCACCGGGTCGCCGAGACTGACGCCGTACTCGTCGAAGGCCCGCACGCTCAGCGCCTGGGCCGGGTCCAGCGGCAGCTGGACGGACACGTCGCCGTGCAGGTTGGTGAGCTGCAGGACGGTGCCGTCGGTGGCGCCGGTGATGGCGCCGAGCGTGCCGCCGAGGTCGGTCACGCCGCGGGCGACCGCGCCGTTGCCGGCCTTGGACCAGCTGGGGCTGTCACAGGCGCAGCCGTAGTGGTTCAGGCTGGTGGCCGTGGTGCTCCAGGTGCCGTCGGCGGCCTGGGTCTCGGTGCTGCGGGAGGCCTGCCGGCCGGCCGCGTCCAGCGCCCAGGTGTTGCGCTGGGTGCCCGAGGTCTCGGTGCGGACCAGGTCGTTGGCGTAGTAGCCGAACTGGGCGCCCCTGGGGTGCGTCGTGGTGCGGCCGAAGGCGTCGTACCCGGCGCCCTTCAGCCGGTCGGCCGCGTCGTACTGGGAGCCCACCGTGCTGCTGGTGGAGTCGACGGTGGCCGGGTCGCAGTCCTCCTTGGTGGTGGTCAGCGCGGTCCGGTTGCTGTTCCTGTCGAAGGTGTAGGCGCGGGTGGTGCAGCCGTCCAGGGACTTGTCGGCGGCCTTGGTGAGGCGGCCGGAGGCGTCGTAGCCGAAGACCGACTCGGTGCTGGCGCCGGCGGTCAGCGTGTGTCCGGCCTGCTGGCCGTGGACGGTGAAGTCGGCGTAGTCGGCCAGGACGACGGTGCCGTCGGCGGCGGTGTAGACCTTGCCGGTGAGGGTGCCCTGGGTGTCGTAGCCGTTGGTGAGGACGTAGCCGCCGGGCAGGGTCTGCCGGGTGAGCTTGCCCTCGGAGTCGTA
Organism: Kitasatospora sp. NPDC057965; assembly: GCF_042887135.1. NCBI lineage: Bacteria > Bacillati > Actinomycetota > Actinomycetes > Kitasatosporales > Streptomycetaceae > Kitasatospora > Kitasatospora sp. NPDC057965. Next base: position 185,151 of record NZ_JBHVPZ010000003.1, on the reverse strand, counting down.
CTCGGCGGTCATGGTGCCCGCCACCGAGTCGGTGAGCGACTGCGGCCGGCCGTAGCCGTCGTAGCCCGTGGTGGTGGTGGACGGGGCCGAGTCGGCGCGCTTGACCGGGCGGTCGGCGACGTCGTACTCGGTGGTGGTGACGCTGCCGGCGCCGTCGTCGTAGCCGGTGACGCGGCCGAGCCGGTCGAAGGCCGTCCGCACGGTGGCGGTGCCGGCAGTGCTGCCGACGACCCGGCCGGTGGCGGCGTCGTAGGTGGTGGTGGTGTCCGGCACCGCGGTGCCGGTGCCGCCGGTCACCGCGACCTTGGTGGTGCGGCCGGCCGCGTCGGTGGTCGTGGTGGTGGTGCGGGTGACGCCGTTGGCGGTCTCCCGGACCACGGCCGGGCGGCCGTAGCGGTCGTACTCGGTGGTGCTGGTCGGGATCTCCGCCGGGTTGGCGCCGGCGTCGGCCGCCGCGGCGGCCGGGCCGGTGGAGCAGGGCAGGTCGGCCCACTCCGGGCGGCCGGCGCAGGCGCCGGTGCCGGCGGCGGCCCAGTAGGTGGTGACGGTGGTGCCGACGTCGGTGCCGTTCGACTTGGGCAGGGAGGTCCTGACGGCCCGGCCCTGGGCGTCGTACGCGACGGTCTTGGTGAGCTTCAGGCCCGCCGGGTCCTCGGTGGTCTGGGTGGCCAGGCCCTTGGCCCAGTCGTAGGCGGTGACGGTGGTCCGGACGTCGGCGTCGGCGGCGTAGCCGTCGACGCGCGCGCCGATGGTGGCGGTGGTGGGCTCGTTGCTGACCGCGGCGTCGGCCGGACGGCCCTCGTCGTAGGCGGTCGCGGTGTGGGTGCGGGCCGGGACCTCGTCACCGGCCGGGCGGGCCGGGCTGGCGCCGGAGGCGGCCAGGTCGTGCTCCAGGGTGACCAGGTGCAGCGGGCCGAACTCGTCGGTCTGCCGCTCGCCGTCCGCCGAGTAGGCGGTCAGGGTGGACAGCGCCTGGGCGCGGTCGGCGGTGGTGGCCTTGTCGAGGCCGAGCGCGCGCAGCTTCGCCAGGCCCTCGGCGGAGGTGGACAGGGCGAGCGCCCGGTTCTCCGCGCCCAGCTTGCGCACCGCGTTGCCGTAGGCGTCGTACTCGGTGGTGGTGACGCCGCCCGCGGAGGCGGTGTTGACCTCGCGGCCGGAGGCGTTGGTGTACGTGATGCCGGCCTTGGCGAAGTCGCCCGAGCCGAGCAGCCGGCCGTCGTGGCTGGCCGGCGGCGCGTCGGCGGGGAAGATCGCGGTGGCGTCGGTGGGCGCGTTGGTCTGGCCCCAGGCGGCGACGTCCGCGGTGCCCAGCTTGTACGGGGCGTTGGCGCCGCTCAGCGGCACGTCGTAGACCAGGTTGGTGGCGGCGGTGCCGTTCGCCACGTCGGCGCTGCCCTGCTGGAGGGACGGCCGGGAGGCCGCCAGCAGCATGCCCTCACCGGCGGTGGCGGCGTTGCCGGCCTTGCCGTAGGTGAAGGTCCAGGCGAACTCGCCGGGCGGGGTCAGGGTGATCACCCGGCCGGCCGCGTCGTAGGTGTACGCGGTCTTCAGCGCGGGGCTGATCCGCGGGTCCCACTCCTCGCGCAGGCGGGTCATGTCGTCGTAGCGGTACTCGGCGACGGCGACCGGGGTGGCCGCGGTGGCACCGGGCAGGTTGGACCAGAGCCGGACCTGCTTCACCTGGCCGGCCACGTCGCCGAGCGCGGCGGTGGTGGCGGTGGTGGCGTCGGCGTAGACGTACTCCAGGACCCGGCAGCCGTTGGCGGCGGGGTTGGCGGCGCAGGTGGAGTTGGCGACGGCCGTGGTCGGCGCGACGACGAACTTCGGGCGGGCCAGGGTCTTCCCGCCGGTCACGACCTTCTCCGAGACCACGGTGGTGGTGGAGTTGTCGGTGGCCGTCGAGGAGGTGGTGACCTGCCAGGTGGTGGCGGCCGGGTCGACCTTGGCGAAGGTCGTGGTGGCGCCGTTGGTGCTCTTCAGGGTGAAGGCGCCGGTGAGCGCGCCGGTCAGGGTGAGGGTCTCCGCACCGGGCTCGGGCTTCCAGCCGCCGCCGGTGGTGGCGGTGAAGCCGGTCTCGTGGCCGGTGGCGTCGACGACGGACACCGAGGTGGGCGAGGTCTGCCGGACGTACGCCCAGTCCGAGGAGGTGAGCTCGGCCATGGTGCCGGCGCTCCACTGCGGGCCGAAGATGGCCGCCTGGCCCTCCTGCGCGGCGCCGTTCTCGGGGTGCCGGGAGGAGAAGGTGCGGCCGGTGCTCAGGCCGAAGGCGGAGGCGTCGGTCGCGCTGAGGGTGTAGTCACCGGTGAGGGTGTTGACCCGGCCGGGGCCGACCTCGGCGTCCGGCGCGTTGCCGCCGTTGCGGTCGACGGTGATGGTGTTGGGCTCCGAGGCGTCGGTGCCGGCGCCGACGGTGAAGACCGCGCGGACGTCGACCGGGCCGTCGGTGGCCAGGGTGTCGGTGATGTTCCAGGTCAGCGGCGCGGGCTTGCCGCCGGTGACCGCGAACGGCCAGGCGGCGACGGCGCCGCCGGCGGCGGTGGTGACGTTGGCGACCGGGATGTCGGTCCAGGCGGCCGTCTCACCGCGGCGGTACTGGTAGCGCACGCCGGTCGCGGTGGTCTGGCCCTCGGCGGCCAGCGTGGTGCGGCGGGCCGGGCGCTCGCCGGCGCCGGGCGAGGCGAGGGCGGCGCCCTTGCCCGCGTTGAACACGTACGCCTTGTCCGCGGAGACGTTGCCGGCCGCGTCGCGGGTGTGCGCGGTGACGGTGTGCTGGCCGCCCTTGAAGCTGAGCACGGCGGTCACCGGCGTGCCGCTGGTCGCGACGGTCACCCAGGTGCCGCCGTCCAGCCGGTACTGGATGTCCTTCACGTCGCTGGTCGGCGGGGTGAAGGTGAAGCTGCCGGTGAAGGTGCCGGAGGCGTCCGGGGTGCCCGCCCACTGGCCGGCCGGGAAGTCGCCGGAGGAGACGGTGGTGGCCGCCGGGGCGGTGGTGTCGACCGTGAAGGTGCGGAAGCCGGACCAGGCGCTGTTGGCGGTGCCGTCCCAGGAGCGGGAGCGCCACTTGTAGGCGCCGGCCGGCAGCGCGGTGCCCGGGGTCCAGGTGAAGGTGGATCCGGAGGCCGCCATCGCGGTGCGGCCGGACTGCAGCGCGGCGGTGCCGGCGGACGTCCAGACCTCGAAGTCCAGGGCGATGTTGCCGCCGTCGGGGTCGGTCGCCTTGGCCGACAGGGTCGGCGTGGAGTCGCCGGTCACCGCGGCGTTCGCCGGGGAGACCAGGGTGGAGACGGCCGGCGCCGTGTTGTAGGTCACCGACAGGTAGGGCGTGTTGGAGGCCGCGTTGCCGGAGTTGAACTTCTTCCAGCCGTACGGGTCGGTCTCGTCGGTGGCCCGGATGCCCAGCGTGTTGTTGGCGTTGCCGTTGTCGGCCCAGGCCTGCACCAGCGAGGTGATGTCGGTGTTGGTCCAGCCGGCGGCGCAGGAGCTGGAGTAGCCCTTGGTCGCCGTGGTGGTGGCCCACTTGCGGTTCCAGCCGGGCTGGGCCGTCCAGCGGGTGGCGGTGGTCGCCGTGCCGGTGTCCCAGACCTCCCAGCTCTTGGCGGTGCAGGACCAGGAGTGGAACTCCCACAGGTTGAGCTTGGCGGCGGTGACCTGCTTGCCGCTGATGGCGGCCATCGGGAACTGCAGGAAGGAGCGCGCCACCTGGCTGGAGCCGTTGTTGCCCAGCTTCAGCTCGGTCTGGGAGGAGACGTCGGTGCCGTAGCCCTCCTGGACGAAGGTGTCGAAGCCGACGCCGATGTTGACCGCCGGGTCGATGGTGACCGGGTAGCGGGTCTTCGGGTCGTTGAGGAACGCCGCGTCCGGGGTGAGCGTGAGGTCGACGGCGTTGCCGTTCTGGGTGACCTTCAGGGCGACCGGGGCGGTACGGGTGTGATCGCCGCTGCGCTCGTCGACCTGCGCGTCCCACATCACCGGGGCGGGCAGCTGGCCCTTCTCCTCGCCGGTCTTCGGGTCGAGGAAGGAGACCGAGTTGTCCGCGTTGTGGCGGGCCTGCAGGCCGGCCGCGTCCAGGGTCATCGTGACGGTGCCGTTGGCGCCGACCGCCGTGCGGTCCTTGAGCTCCAGGAACTGCTCGAAGCCGGTCCGGGTGGACTCGATGACGAGGTCGGTGGCGGTGAGCGCGTTCTCGTAGCGGGCCTTGGTGCCGTCCACCTCGGGGGCGGGCAGGGTGCCGCGCCAGGACAGCGACATGGCGGTGCCGTTGCCGTTGTCCAGCGAGACCAGCGGGACGGCCGGGGCCTGCCGGTCGCCCGCGGGGGCACCGGCCGCCTTGAACTTGGAGGCGGCGGCGGCCGGGGTGGCGCCGGCCAGCTTGAGGCCGAGCGGGTGGCCCTTGGCCTTGACGGAGCCGTCGGGCTGCTGGGCCAGGTTCACGTCGATCGGCTGGAGCCTGCCGGAGCCGTCCTTGTACCGGACCGGGCCGGTGGCCATGTCCAGGGTGGTGGTGCCGTCCGGGTTGATCCAGGTGGTGGTGGACTCGGTGCGCTCGCCGACCACCTCGATCCGGCGGTTCTCCAGCCGGGCCTTGAGGTGGGCGGAGGCGATGTCCGCGGCCTCGGCGGCGCCGAGCACCCGGGTGGTGTCGGGCGCGGCGGGCCTGTCCGCGCCGAGGGCGAAGGACTGGCCGCTCGTCAGGGCGACGACGGCGGCCTCGGCGGCCAGGACCACGGCGAGCGCGACCGCGGTGTTGCGCAGGACGCCGTTGCGGCGGCGTGACGCGGGGGCGGCTGGCACGCCGTCCCCGGCGCGGGGCCGGGGTGGGGTGCCGGTCGGGTGTGACATGGGGCTCCTCGACGGTCTTGGTTGAGCGGGGGTTCGTTCTCGACGGCGACATGCGCCCGTCCACGCGGGCAGGGCAGGGCAGGGCAGGGCGAGGAAGGGCAGGGCGGACCCGGAGGCCGGGCCGCCTGGAGACCTGCCTGCGGTCATGCCCATGTCAGTAACGCGCCGGTCAAGCCGTAGGCATGAATCGGCCAAATTTGCGGGTGAGGGGAACCGTCCGAAAACCGGACGGAAGGTCAGGAAGCAGCCGGCGGAGGGCCCCGCGGCCTACGGTGGAGCCGCCACCGCGTAGCGGCGCGCGGGGCCGTCCGCCAGCGCCCGGCCGAGCAGGGCGTGCGCCCGCAGCTCGGCCGCTTCCCGGTGGGCCGCGCGGACGTACAGCACCAGGCCGACGCCTCCCGGGACGGCGCGGGCGCGCACGTGCTCCAGGCCGTCACCCGGAACCGCGCGTGCCCACAGGGCGGCCTGGACGTCGTCGGCTCCGGCCTCGCCCGTCGGCGCGGCGGAGACGTCCAGGAGGGTCAGCTGGACGGCGAACACGGAACGGTCAGTCCCAGCCGATGCCCGGGCCGCTGACCGGGCTGTCCCAGCCGATGGTCCCGGCACCCGCGGTGGTCCGGCCGGTCCCCGGCCCGTCCCAGCCGATGCCGGGGCCGTCCCAGCCGATCCCCGGCCCGTCGGCGGGGGTGGTGGCGGCGAGGGTGACGGCGGACGGAGCGGTCCGCGGGGCGGCGAAGGCGGGGGCGGCGGCGGTGGCGAGGGACAGTGCGAGAGCGGTGGCGGCGAGCAGTCGGACGGTCTTCGGCACGGCGGTTCCTGTTCTGTGCACGGTGGTTCAGGGCGTGTTCGAGAAGGGCGGAGCGTTGCGCGCAGACCGCATCCTCCCGCCCCCCGCCCCCCGTGGGGAGGGAGTGCGGCGGGCAGCATCCGGCCAGGCAGCATGCTGCAACCCCGGGCCGGCCGCCGGGGGTGGCGCCGCCCGCCCAGTTCCCTCCACGGAACAGACCGGACGGTCCGGTTCGGCTCGGCTGACCGGATCAGGCCTTGTGGGGGTGGGGCGGCCGACGGAAGGATCGGGGCTCGGCGGACCGGACGGGTATTCATTCGCTTGAGGCGATGCTGTGACGATCAGGGGTCGTTGACGTGCTGGAACTGCTGGGCCTGGACGCCACCGCGGAAGCCGTGTACCGCGAGATGCTCGCGGATCCGGAGGGCGGAGTGGCCGAACTCTGCGAACGCCTCGAACTCCCCGAACCCGAGGTCCGGGCCGCTCTCGACCGCCTCGCCGACCTCACCCTGCTGCGGGCCTCCCGGGAGCGCCCGGGTGCCCTGTGGCCGGTCAGCCCGGAGCGCGGACTGGAGCTGCTGCTGCGCCGTCAGGAAGAGGAACTCGCGCGCCGACAGCAGGAGTTGGCGGTCTCCAAGGCGGCCGTGGCGCGTGCCGTCGCGGAGTACGCCACGCTCCGCTCGGCCACCCTGGTGGACGGCGGCGAGCGACTCGTCGGCCTCGACGCGATCCAGGCCAAGCTGGAGGTGCTGACTGCCCGGCTGACCACCGAGTGCCTGGGCGTGATGCCCGGCGGCGCGCAGTCCGCGGCCAGCCTGGCCGCCTCCCGCCCGCTCGACGAGGACGCCCTGCGGCGCGGCGTCAGCCTGCGCACCATCTACCAGGACAGCGTCCGCAACGACCCGGAGACCTTCGCCTACACGCAGTGGATGACGGACCTGGGCGGCCGGGTGCGCACCGCCCCGGTGCTGCCGCCGCGGATGCTGGTCTTCGACGGGACCACCGCCGTGGTGCCGATCGACCCGGAGAACACCCGGGCCGGCGCGCTGTGCACCGAGGAGCCGGGCATCGTCGCCTCGCTGGTCGCGCTGTTCGAGCAGACCTGGGAGACGGCCGCGCCGCTCGGCGGGGACCCCCGCCCCGGGGACGCCGCCACCGGTCTGAGCCCCGGTGAGCGCGAACTGCTGCGGCTGCTGTCCACCGGCCTGACCGACGACGCGGCGGCCAAGCGACTCGGCGTCTCGGTGCGCACGGTGCGCCGGCAGATGGCGGCGCTGATGGAGCGTCTGGAGGCGGCGAGCCGCTTCGAGGCGGGCCTGAAGGCGGCTCAGCGAGGCTGGCTGTAGCCGGTCGCCGCGGTGACCACGGCGGTGACCACGGCGGTGGTCGCAGCGGTGGTCACGGCCGTGGCGACGATCGTCGGACGTCAGGGAGAAGTTCACTTCCGGGCTCTTGTCCGGCCATTTTCTACGCGCGTATCTTTGGGCGCTGCGGGGGTGGATCCCGGCCCCCGCACGACTTTCTACGCGGGTAGCGGGGCGGGGCGCGCGGTGCGCCCGGCCCGACCGACCCTCACCCACAGCTAGGAGTCCCGTTCCGGTGACCACCCCCACTGCTCCCCGTCCGCGTTCCCGCCGCGCCCTGCTGCGCGCGGCGATCGTCCCGGCCGGTCTCGCCGCCTCCCTGGTGCTGGCCCCGCTGCCGGCCGCCGTGGCCGCGCCCTCCGCCGACGTGCTGATCGCCGAGGTCTACGGCGGTGGCGGCAACTCGGGCGCCACCCTGAAGAACGACTTCGTCGAGCTGGCCAACAAGGGCGGCGCCGCCTTCGGCCTGGACGGCTGGAGCATCCAGTACATATCCGCCACCCCGGGCGCCGGCTCCCAGTGGGGCGTCACCCCGCTGACCGGCTCGATCGCCCCGGGCGGGCGCTACCTGGTCGCCGAGTCGGCCGGCGCGGCGGGCACCGTCGAGCTGCCCACCCCGGACGCGGCCGGCTCGCTGGCGCTCTCCGCCACCAGCGGCACCGTCGCGCTGGTCCGCGGTACCGACCCACTGGCCTGCAAGACCGCCGCCGACTGCGCCGCCGACCCGCGGGTGCGCGACCTCGTCGGCTTCGGCACCGCCGTGGTCCACGAGGGCTCGGCCTCGGTGCCCGGCGCCTCCAACACCGCCTCGGTGGCCCGCAAGGCCGGGCTGCCCGACACCGACGACAACGCGGCCGACCTCGCGGCCGGCGCCCCGACGCCGACCAACAGCCGCGGCGAGGTCGCCGAGGGCTCCACCCCGACCGGTCCGACCGAGCCGGGCACCGTGCGGATCCACGACATCCAGGGGAAGACCCGGGTGTCCGAGCGCACCGGCAAGACGGTCGCGGGCGTGCCCGGCGTCGTCACCGGCGTGCGCGCGTACGGCTCCAAGGGCTTCTGGATCCAGGACCCGAACCCGGACGCCGACCCGGCCACCAGCGAGGGCGTCTTCGTCTACACCGGCTCCGCCAACCCGACCGTCAAGGTCGGCGACTCGGTGCTGGTCACCGGCAAGGTGACGGAGTACTACCCGAACTTCAACGGCGGCTCGCAGTCGCTCACCCAGCTGACCAACCCGGCCGTCACCGTGCTCTCCTCCGGCAACCCGCTGCCGGCCCCGGTGGTCGTCGACACCCGCAACATCCCGGGCACCTACAGCCCGCAGGCCGGCGCCGACGGCACCGTCAACGGCGTCGCCCTGGACCCGGAGAAGTACACCCTCGACTTCTACGAGTCGCTGGAGGGCATGCTGGTCGAGGTCCGCGACGTGCGGGTGGTCCAGGCCACCGACAAGTACAACGAGCTGTGGGTCGCCGCCGACAAGCAGGACCAGAAGAGCAAGCGGGGCGGCCTGCTCTACGAGTCCTACGCCGAGCCGAACGTCGGCCGTCTGATGGTCCAGCAGCAGGCGCCGGTCTCCCAGCAGCCCTTCCCGGTCGCCAACGTGGGCGACGTGCTGACCGGCACCACCAGCGGCCCGCTGGACTACAACCAGTTCGGCGGCTACACCCTGGTCGCCGGCACCCTCGGAGCGCTCCAGGACAACCACCTGCAGCGCGAGGTCACCGCCCAGGCCGGCGAGCGCGAACTCACCGTCGCCACCTACAACGTGGAGAACCTGGCCGCCACCAACCCGGACGCCAAGTTCGCCGAGCTGGCCGCCGGCATCGTCACCCACCTGCGCTCGCCCGACATCGTCGCCCTGGAGGAGATCCAGGACAACAACGGCGCCAAGAACGACGGCACCGTGGACGCGAGCCAGACCGTGGCCAAGTTCATCGCCGCGATCAAGGCGGCCGGCGGCCCGGCCTACGATTGGCGCTCGGTCGACCCGCAGGACGGCAAGGACGGCGGCGAGCCCGGCGGCAACATCCGCCAGGTCTTCCTGTTCAACCCGCAGCGGGTGTCCTTCACCGACATCCCCGGCGGCACCGCCACCACCGCCGTGGACGTCGCCGGCACCGGCGCCGCCGCCTCGCTGACCGCCTCGCCCGGCCGGATCGCCCCCACCGACGAGGCGTGGACCAGCAGCCGCAAGCCGCTGGTCGGCCAGTTCTCCTTCCGTGGCAAGAAGGTCTTCGTCATCGCCAACCACTTCAACAGCAAGGGCGGCGACCAGGGCATCGACAGCCGCTTCCAGGCCCCGACCCGCTCCTCCGAGGTCCAGCGGATCAAGCAGGCCACCGTGGAGCAGGCCTTCGTGGCCAAGCTGCTGGCCGCCGACAAGGAGGCCAAGGTGGTCTCGGTCGGCGACTTCAACGACTACCAGTTCTCGCCCGCGCTGGCCGCGCTCACCAAGGACGGCGTGCTGCGCGACCTGGTGAACGAGCTGCCGGAGAAGGAGCAGTACTCGTACGTCTACCAGGGCAACTCGCAGGTGCTGGACCACATCCTGGTCAGCCCGGAGGTCGGGTACGCCAAGTACGACGTGGTGCACATCAACGCCGAGTTCGCCCAGCAGGCGAGCGACCACGACCCGCAGGTGGTCCGCATCAAGCCGTGAGGCCGCCGGTCGCACGACCGAGGGGGCGGTGACCGGGGTCCGGTCACCGCCCCCTCGGGCAGTTCCTACCGGAGGGCGGCCAGTACGGCGTCCGCCATGACCCGCTCGCCGGTCGCGTTCGGGTGGAAGGGGACGGCCGGGGAGCCGGGCAGCGCGCCCTCGATCCAGGGGGTGTCCGAGCAGACGTCGTGCCCGCGGGTCGGGGCGGCGGTGTCCACGTAGCCGGCGCCGACCGCCGCGGCAGTGGACCGCAGCATCCCGTTGAGCCGGTCGAGCACGCCGTGCAGGTACGGGACGTCGCCCGGGGCGAGCGGCTGGCGCAGCACGCAGGACGCGCCGTCGGCGGGCAGTACCGAGGGGTAACCGACCAGCAGGACGCGGGCGTTGGGGGCCTTGGCGCGCAGCTTCCGCACGGTGTCCGCGAGCCGGGGTCCGGTGGCGTCGATCCGGTCGGCGAGGTCGTCGTCGCCGTACTGCCAGGACCAGGTGGACCAGTCCCAGTAGCCGTGGTGGTAGACGTCGGTGCACGGGGTGCCGAGCGGGTTGACCACCGCGCCGGCGATGCAGGTGGCGATCACGTCGCCGATCCCGATGTCGCTGTCGCCGAGGTCGTTGCCGCCGATCCCGAGGGTGATCAGGTCGGTGTCCGGGGTCACCGCGTCGATCTGCGGGTCGTTGACCCGCAGGAAGGCGTCGTACTGGGCCTGGGTGATCGACTTGACCTTGGCGGCGGCGCAGGTGACGTCGCGGTAGGCGGCGGCGTTCAGGGCGGCGGCGACCAGGTGGCCGTAGTCGCGGTCGGAGCGCAGGCAGAGACCGGCCGACTGGTTCGGGACGCCGGCGCCGGACGCGTAGGAGTCGCCGAGCGCCACGTAGCGGTGCGGGGCGGGAGTGGCGGCCTGGGCGCCGGTGGCGGTCATCGCCAGGGCGGCGCCGAGTGCGGTGGACACGAGCAGCAGGGAATTCCGGGCACGGCGGAGCACGGTTCCTCCTGGGGGAGAGAAACGGGTGGGGGACGTACCAGCCGGGCCACAGCTACTACCGACAGGTAAGTTACTGGCAGGTTTCGCCGCCGTCCATGCCGCACGCAGACATTTCCGGAAATCCGCCAGAGGTTTCGCCGATCGGTTTCGGAGGGTGTCCCGGCGGGAATTTCGAATTTCGCTCCACGGTGTGTCGAAGTCATTTCCGAAACGGGGCGGAGCGGAATGCGCGCGACCGTCCGCCGCCGGTCTGGAGGAGCTGCCGGATGGCCATGGACGCCGACGTCGTCGTCATCGGAGCCGGACTCGCGGGCCTCGCCGCGACCGCCGAACTCGTCGACGCCGGGCGACGGGTGATCCTGCTCGACCAGGAACCCGCTTCCTCGCTCGGCGGCCAGGCGCGCTGGTCGCCCGGCGGGCTGTTCCTGGTCGGCTCGCCCGAGCAGCGCCGGCTGCGGATCCGCGACTCGCACGACCTCGCCCGGCGGGACTGGCTCGGCTCGGCCGGCTTCGACCGGCCCGAGGACCGCTGGCCGCGCCGCTGGGCCGAGGCCTACGTCGGGTTCGCCGCGGGGGAGGAGCGGGCCTGGCTGCGCGCGCTGGGCGTGCGGTTCCTCCCGGTCGTCGGCTGGGCCGAGCGCGGCGGGCCGCTCGCCGACGGCCCCGGCAACTCGGTGCCGCGCCTCCACCTCGTCCGGGGCGCCGGCCCGGCACTGCTGGAGCCCTTCGTCCGCAAGGTCCGCGCGGCCGCCGCTCGCGGGCTGGTCGACCTGCGCTTCCGGCACCGGGTCACCGGCCTGGCCACGAGCGCGGGCGCCCTCGACACGGTGACCGGCGAGGTGCTGGTGCCGCGCGCGGCGGCGCGCGGCGAGGCCGGCTCCCGGGAGCCGGCCGGCCACTTCGAACTGTGCGCGCAGGCCGTGATCGTCGCCTCCGGCGGCATCGGCGGCAACCTCGACCTGGTCCGCCGGGCCTGGCCGGCCCGGCTCGGCCCCCCGCCCGGGCGGCTGCTGCGCGGGGTGCCCGCGCACGTCGACGGGCTGATGCTGGGCGTCGCCGCCGGCGCCGGGGCCGCGCTGGTCAACGGCGACCGGATGTGGCACTGCGCCGAGGGCATCGCCGACCGGGACCCGGTCTGGCCCGGGCACGGCATCCGCATCCTGCCCGGCCCCTCCTCGCTCCGGCTCGACGCCCTGGGCCGCCGGCTGCCCGCCCCGCTGTTCCCCGGCTTCGACACCCTCGGCACCCTGGAGCACCTCGGAACCACCGGGTACGAGCACAGCTGGTTCGTGCTCAACCGGAGGATCGTCGGGAGGGAATTCACCCTTTCCGGCTCGGGGCAGCGTCCCGGTCCCACCGGCGGCTCACTGCCCGCCGCGCTCCGGCGGGCCCTGCCCGGCGTCCCCGGCCCGGTGCGCACCCAGCTCGCCCACGGGCCCGACTTCGTCGTCGCGGGCAACCTGCGCGACCTCGCCCGCGCGATGAACGCCAGGGCGCGGGCCCCGCTGATCGACACCGCCGAGCTGCGCCACGTCGTCGAGGCCCGGGACCGCCGGCCGGCGGACCCCTCCGCCGAGGACCCCCAGATGACCGCCCTGCGCGGCGCCCGCCGCTACCTCGGTGACCGGCTGCTGCACACCGCCGCCCCGCACCGCATCCTCGACCCGGACGCCGCCCCGCTGATCGCCGTCCGGCTCTCGGTGCTCACCCGCACGTCGCTCGGCGGTCTGCACACCGATCTCTCGGCCCGCGCCCTGCGCCCCGACGGCTCCGTGCTCGACGGTCTCTACGCCGCCGGCGAGGCCTCCGGTTTCGGCGGCGGCGGCCTGCACGGTCACCGCTCCCTGGAGGGCACCTTCCTCGGCGGCTGCCTCTTCTCCGGCCGCATCGCGGGCCGCGCGGCCGCGCGGGCCACGGCGTGACCGCCGGGGCGGCGTCCGCGGCCACGAAGCGCATCCGGACGGAGTCCTCGACGACGTTGCTGTCGCGCTCGGTCCCGCCCCGGACGCCGATCACCCGGGCGCGCGGCCGTGCTCCGCAGCGGCGGATCCGGTACGTCGTCGAGGCTTGCGCCCCGGCGAGGTACGAACGGCCGCCCACGAACGTGACGACCGCGAGCGCTACGAGGTTCACGGCCCGGAGCCTGGCCGCCGGGGCGCTCCCGCGGTCACCGCCGCTGCACTCAACTGCCGCTCTTCGGCGCGGAGTTCGCCATTCCGTTGTCGACGATGCCGAGGCGCAGGTGGTCGACGTGGTAGACCGCCTGGTCGAGCAGGGCCGCGACGTGGTCGTCGTGCAGCGAGTAGACGACCGAGCGGCCGCGGCGCTCGCCGACCACCAGGCCGAGGTTGCGCAGCAGGCGCAGCTGGTGGGAGCAGGCGGACTGCTCCATGCCGACGGCGTCGGCGAGCTCGGTGGCGGCCCGCGGCCCTTCGCGGAGCTCGGCCAGGATCAGCAGGCGCGAGGGGGTGGCGAGGGCCTGGAGGGTGCTCGCCACCTTGGCGGCGTTGGAGGCGTCCAGGCGCATCCGCGGCACGGTGTTCTCGGCGGCTGCGTGTCCCATGGGTGAATCCTACGGGGCGCGGATGCGGGGGGACGCGGGCCCGGGGGAACGGCACCCTGGCCCTCTCCCGGCGGGCCCGCCGGCCGGTGGTGCGGAACCTGGTGATCGCGGGGGCGGCCATCGCCCTGCTGGTCACCCGGGACCCGGCGGGTACGCTGCCCCTGCCGCTCGGCGTCGCCGGGCACGAGGGCTCCACCGTGATCGTCGGCCACCACGGCCTGCGGCTGCCGCGCGAACGGGGGTGGCGGCGGGCCCTGCGGAACGAGGAGGGCCGAGGACGATGAGCCGACGCGAGCGCGAGCGTGAACGGGCCGGGGGGAAGGCCGAGGGGAAGGCGGGCGGCCGCGGCCCGGCGTCCCCGGCGTCCCCGGTGACCGTCACCGTCTGCCGGGGCTGCTGCTGCGGCACCCAGGAGAAGCACCCCGGTGTCGACCACGCCGGCCAGTACGAGCGGCTGCGCACCGCGGTCGGCGACACGGGCCGGGTCCGGGCCGTCAAGTGCCTGGACACCTGTGCGCACTCCAACGTCGTCGTGGTCGGCCCCTCCAGCGAGGGCCGCGCGGCCGGCGGCCGACCGGTCTGGCTCGGCTGGGTGCTCGCCGACGACATGATCGAGGAGATCGCCGAGTGGGTGCGGGCCGGCGGTCCCGGCCTCGCCGACCCGCCGGGGATGCTCGACCTCCAGCAGATCGCCGTCTCCCGCCGCGTGAGCGCGGGCCTGCCGGGCTGAGCAGGGCCCGCCCGGGAAGCGGCGGTCAGCGCCTACCATGACCTGGGCCCCCTCCGTCGGGCCCGGGTTCCGACCGGGAGGAAGACGATGACCACGGTCTGCCGCATCTGCGCGGGCACCGGCCGCACCGCCGGCCTCAGCTGCCGCACCTGCCAGGGCACCGGCACCACCGAGGTCGGCGGCGGCGGGGGCAACTGCTTCCTCTGCGACGGCACCGGCGTCTACGTCCGCTACCGGGTCGACGCCACCGGCGCCAAGCACGCCTACCGCGACGAGATCTGCCGCACCTGCGACGGCACCGGCAACCGGGCGGCGTCCCCCTGGGACGAGGCGTCCTGAGCACGGCCCTCTGACACCCCGTCGAGCCCTCGGCCCCGCGCCCCGTCCGCGGTCCCGGCCGACGGGATGCGGCAGGTGACGGTTGGTCTGTGCGGGTGCGCGCGTTTCATCATTCAGCGTACGTGGACGCGTCAACGGCGACCTCGCGCACATGGCCTGTCGGACGCTACGACCATGGCTTCCCTCAACCGACTGTTAGCGCGCGTCCGCCGAAAGGCTCTCGCCCTGGCACTGCCGTGCACCATCGCCTCGGCCCTCGTCCCCGTCCTCGCGCTCGGCCCCGGAGCCGTGTCCGCCGAGGCCGCGACGCTGCCCGGTGGCCTGGGGCCCTGCGTCCCCGGCAGTTGTCCCGAGCCCTTCCCCCCGATCAACAACGGCCCGTTCGCCGGGCGGGACAACGGGATCAACATCTTCGTCGGCTCCGACTTCCTGGTCCGCGGCCGCGCAGCCGAGGCCGAGGGCCGTGTTGTCGTCCTCAACGACTTCAACCAGTCCAAGGACCCCGGGGCCAGCTCCATCTACAACATCGGCATCGTCGGTGTGGGTTCGCGGGTCCCTCCGCCGGACGGCGCCGACTTCCTCACCACCGGTGACGACGTCGTCATCGCCCCCGGCCAGAGCCTGGTGGCCGAGGGTGGTGTGGTCCGGCACGCGGGCACGGTCACCGGCACCGTGATCGGCACCCTCGTCCAGGACCCCAACGCCATCCAGCCCTACGCCGGCCTGCGCGACCAGCTCACCGCCGCCTCCGACTGCTACGCCCGGGTCAACGGTGTGCCCCGCACCGCGACCGGCACCGCGGTGAACGCGGGATTCGAGACCCTGTTCACCGGTGACGGCGTGTCGGCGCTCCAGGTCTTCAACGTCGACTTCGACCTCACCGGCCGGGGCGGCGCCCAGCAGGGCATCACCTTCGCCAACATCCCGGCGGGCGCCACCATCCTCGTCAACCTCACCGGTGCCGCCCGGACCATCAACACGTTCAGCGGCGGCATCACCGACGACGACCCGCTGAACGCCTACCGCGAGCGTCTGCTGTGGAACTTCCCGGACGCCACCACGGTCACCCTGGCCGGCACCGGCCAGTTCCAGGGCAGCGTCCTGGTCGGCGAGCAGGCTTCGCAGACCACGGTCACCCTGCCCGGGGTCAACGGCCGCTTCTTCACCACCGGCGGGCTCATCCACACCAGCTCGCCCACCGGAGGCGGCGGCCAGGAGTTCCACGCCTACCCCTTCAACGGCGACCTGCCCGACTGCGCCGCCGCGGTGACGGGTGAGGTGCGGGTGCTGAAGACCGACTCGGTGACGGGCGCGCCGCTCGCGGGCGGCGTGTTCGAGCTCTGGGCGGAGACCAACGGGGTCCCCGGTCTCCAGACCAGTGGCGCGAACCCGGACACCCAGCTGGGTCGGCCCTGCACCACGGGTGCGGACGGTCTGTGCAGCCGTACGGTTCCGGTCGGCACGTACTACTGGCGGGAGACCGCGGCTCCGCCGGGCTACGAGTTGCCGGCTGATCCGGTGTTCGGTCCGTTGGAGCTGACGGCGGCGAACGCTGCTGAGGGCGTCCAGGTGACGGCTCCGGACGTGGCGCAGGCGCCGGTGACCGGTGAGGTGCGGGTCCTGAAGACGGACTCGGTGACGGGTCTGCCGCTCGCGGGTGGTGTGTTCGAGTTGTGGGAGGAGACGAACGGGGTTCCCGGCCTCCAGACCAGCGGTAGGAACCCCGACACTCAGGTGGGTACCACCTGCACCACCGGTGCGGACGGCATCTGCCGTCAGACGGTGCCGCTCGGTGCGTACTACTGGCGGGAGATCGCGGCTCCGCCGGGCTACGAGTTGCCGGCTGATCCGGTGTTCGGTCCGTTGGAGCTGACGGCGGCGGATGCCGCCCAGGGTGTGCAGATCACCGCCCCCGACGCGCCGCAGGCGCCGGTGACCGGTGAGGTCCGCGTTCTGAAGACGGACTCGGTGACGGGTCTGCCGCTCGCGGGTGGTGTGTTCGAGCTGTGGGAGGAGACCAACGGGGTTCCTGGTCTTCAGACCACTGGCGTGAACCCCGACACTCAGGTTGGTACGGCCTGCACCACGGGTGCGGACGGTCTGTGCAGCCGGACGGTTCCGGTCGGCACCTACTACTGGCAGGAGACGGCCGCACCTCCCGGGTACGTGCTTCCGGTCGATCCGGTGTTCGGCCCGCTGATCCTGACCCCCCAGAACGCTGCAGCGGGTGTGCAGGTGACGGCTCCCGATGTGCCGCAGGCGCCGGTGACGGGTGAGGTCCGCGTTCTGAAGACGGACTCGGTGACGGGTCTGCCGCTCGCGGGTGGTGTGTTCGAGTTGTGGGAGGAGACCAACGGGATCCCCGGTCTTCAGACCACTGGCGTGAACCCCGACACTCAGGTGGGTAGCACCTGCACCACCGGCGCGGACGGCATCTGCCGCCGCACGGTGCCGCTCGGTTCCTACTACTGGCGTGAGATCGCCGCACCTCCCGGCTACGAGTTGCCGGCTGATCCGGTGTTCGGTCCGTTGGAGCTGACGGCGGCGGATGCCGCTGCGGGTGTGCAGATCACTGCCCCCGACGCGCCGCAGGCCCCGGTGACGGGTGAGGTGCGGGTCCTGAAGACGGACTCGGTGACCGGTGCGCCGTTGGCCGGTGGTGTGTTCGAGTTGTGGGAGGAGACCAATGGCATCCCCGGTCTTCAGACCACTGGCGTGAACCCCGACACTCAGGTGGGTAGCACCTGCACCACCGGTGCGGACGGCATCTGCCGCCGCACGGTGCCGCTCGGCACGTACTACTGGCAGGAGACGGCCGCACCTCCCGGGTACGACCTGCCGGCCGACCCGGTT
>NZ_JBHVPZ010000003.1:0-167929 GCF_042887135.1 Kitasatospora sp. NPDC057965 | reverse complement strand
GCGGACGGCATCTGCCGCCGCACGGTGCCGCTCGGCACGTACTACTGGCAGGAGACGGCCGCACCTCCCGGGTACGACCTGCCGGCCGACCCGGTATTCGGTCCGTTGGTGCTGACCGCGGCGAACGCCGCCCAGGGCGTGCAGGTGACGGCTCCGGACGTGGCGCAGGCCCCGGCGACCGGTGAGGTCCGGGTCCAGAAGACCGACTCCGTGACCGGCAACCCGCTCGCCGGTGGTGTGTTCGAGCTGTGGGAGGAGACCAATGGGGTTCCCGGTCTTCAGACCACCGGCCCGAACCCCGACACTCAGGTGGGTACCACCTGCACCACCGGCGCGGACGGCATCTGCCGCCGCACGGTGCCGCTCGGCACGTACTACTGGCGTGAGATCGCCGCACCCCCCGGGTACGTGCTGCCGGCTCAGCCGGTGTTCGGCCCGCTGGTGCTGACCGCGGCGAACGCCGCGTCCGGCGTCCAGGTCACCGCGCCCGACGTCCCGCAGTCGGTGGTCACGGGTGAGGTGCGGGTGCTGAAGAAGGACGCCGAGACCGGTGCGCCGCTCGCCGGTGGTGTCTTCGAGCTGTGGGAGGAGACCAACGGCATCCCCGGTCTCCAGACCACCGGCCCGAACCCGGACACCCAGGTGGGTAGCACCTGCACCACCGGTGCGGACGGTCTCTGCCGCCGCACGGTGGACCTCGGCATCTACTACTGGCGGGAGATCGCCGCACCTCCCGGGTACGACCTGCCGGCCGACGCGGTGTTCGGCCCGCTGGTGCTGACCGCGGCCAACGCCATGGCGGGCGTCCAGGTCACGGCCGCCGACTGCCCGTCGCCGAAGCCGCCGGGCAAGGGCTCGATCCACCTGACCAAGAAGGACAAGTGGTCGGGCGAGCCGCTGGCCGGCGCGGTGTTCGAGCTGTGGCGGGAGAGCAACGGCGTCCCCGGCCTGCAGACCGGGGGTGCCAACCCGGACACCCTGGTGAGCGGCTGCACCACCGACGCCGACGGAAGGTGCGAGTTCGACCACCTGCCGGCCGGGCAGTACTACCTGCGGGAGACCGAGGCGCCCGACGGCTACCAGCTGCCGCGCGACCCGGTCACCGGTCCGATCGAGGTGAACTGCGACGACTGCGTCCCCATCTGCCTGACCAACGAGAAGGAGAAGGACGAGGACTGCTGGTAACCGGCTGATCCGACGGACCGCCCGGAGCAGGCTCCCTGCTCCGGGCGGTCCTGTGCGGTCGTGACGACGGCCCGGGGCCCGCTCAGCCGAGCACGTGCCGCAGGCCGCCCAGCAGGTGCCCGCGGAAGGCCCGGTCCGCGTAGGCCTCGGGCGCGTGGCCGAGGGCGGTGTAGAAGGTCGGCACGCCGTCGTGCTCCCCGGACCAGGCGAGCGGGTGACAGTCGGCCAGGCCCATCGACGCGCCCGTGTAGTCGGCCTCGTCCACGGTGAGCAGGACGCGGACGCCGCGATCGCGCGGGTCGGAGCGGAAGTCGTACCACTCGTCGGTCCACTCCCAGCGGGCGGGCAGGTGGGCGGTGGCCGGGTGATCGGCGTCGGCGACCCGGACCGGCGCGGTCTGGATCGCCGGGTGCCGGTCGAACCGGGCACCGACCAGTCCCTCGAACCACGGCCACTCGTACGCGGTGCTCGACGCCGCGTGCACGCCCAGCCAGCCGTGACCGGCGGTCAGGTGGGCGCGCAGGGCGTCCTGCCCGGCCTCGTCGAGCACCGGGCCGCCGGTGGAGAGGAAGACCACGGCGGCGTAGCGGCGCAGCGCGGCGGGCCGGAAGACGGCCGGGTCCTCGGTGGCGTCGACGGTGAAGCCGTGCCGCTCGCCCAGCTCGCCCAGCGCGCGGGTGCCGTCGACGACCGAGGCGTGCGGGAAGCGGAGGTTTCGACGGTAGATCAGGATCCGGGCCATGGTGGACGATCCTGCCAGCCCCGCCCGGAGCGCCAGTGCCCGGGCCCGTGGGACGCGTTTCGCCTGCGTACGGCTTTGCCGAGGCATGGTCGAACATTGGTGTTCGACTGACCGGCGCGCCCGGGCGCGTTCACCGCGTGTCCGTGTCGGGTCAACGCGTGGCTGGAAGAGTCCGGTCCATGGAAACTCCGAACATGGGCGTGCCGGTCGAGCTCGCCGAACGCATGAGCATGGCCGAGCAGCACGAGTACCTGCGGGCCCGCTTCTCCCGCCGCCGGATGCTGCGCGTCGGCGCCGTCTCGGTGGGCGCGCTGGCGGTGGGCGGTGCGTTGGGCAGCGGCACCGCCTCGGCCGCCCCGGCGACGCCTCAGCTGCTGGCCGGCGGCGCCACCGCGAGCGTCGACGGTTCGCTGGTCGCCCCGATCGGACGTCACCTCGCCTTCGGTCCCGAGCCGGACACCCAGTTCAGGGTCTCCTGGCAGGTGCCGGCCCCGGTGAAGCGGCCGTTCCTGCGCTACGGCAAGAACCCGTGGGACCTCAGCCACAAGATCGAGGCGGAGGTGCGCACCCTGCACACCCCGGCGCTCACCCCCACCGGTCAGCCGGTGGACCAGTACTACCTGCACGTGGCGCTGGAGGACCTGCACCCCGACACCACCTACTACTACGGTGTCGGCCACCAGGGCTTCGACCCGGCCTCGCAGCAGGCCATCTCCACCCTCGGCACCTTCCGCACCGCGCCCTCGCGCGAGCACCGCTGGGGCAAGGTGTACGAGCCGTTCACCTTCACCGCCTTCGGCGACCAGGGCGTCAGCGACCACGCCAAGGGCAACGACCACATCATCCTGGCCCAGAACCCGGCCTTCCACCTGCACGCCGGCGACATCTGCTACGCCGACCCGGCGGGCTCCGGCCAGGACTCCGACAAGTCGGTGTTCAACGCCACCACCTGGGACGCCTTCCTGGTGCAGACCGAGACGGTCGCCTCGAAGGTGCCGTGGATGGTCGCCTACGGCAACCACGACATGGAGGCCTGGTACTCGCCGAACGGCTACGGTGGCGAGAACGCCCGCTTCTACCTGCCGGACAACGGCCCGGACAAGCGCAGCGTCCCCGGCGTCTACTCCTTCCGCTACAAGAACGTCGGCGTCATCTCGCTGGACGCCAACGACGTCTCCTACGAGATCCCGGCCAACCTGGGCATCTCGGCGGGCAAGCAGACCCGCTGGCTGGAGCGCACCCTGAAGGACCTGCGCAACGACGAGACGATCGACTTCGTCGTGGTCTTCTTCCACCACTGCGCCTTCTCCACCACCCACCAGCACGCCTCCGAGGGCGGGGTGCGCGAGGCCTGGGTGCCGCTGTTCGAGAAGTACCGGGTCGACCTGGTGATCAACGGTCACAACCACGTGTACGAGCGCACCGACGCGATCCTCGGCAACAAGGTCTCCAAGACGGTGCCGAGCGGCGCCTCCGTCGAGCCGGCCAAGGACGGCGTGGTGTACGTGACGGCGGGCGCGGCCGGCCGCAGCCTCTACCGGTTCGACGCCCCGGACACCTACGAGGGCCACGAGAACCGCCTCGACTCGGTGGACACCTACTACTTCGCCAAGGGCGGCGGCAAGGTCACCGAGAAGGTCGAGTGGTCGCGGGTCCGCTACACCGGTTACTCCTTCATCAAGGTCGACGTGAAGCCCGCCCACCTGGGCCGGAAGTCCGAGATGACCGTCACCGCCCTGGCGGAGGACGGCACCCGGGTGGACCACTACACCATCCTCCGCGAGGTCGGCGAGGGCTGGGACGGCAACCGCGACGACGACGGCCAGGGCGGCGGCTGGGGCTGGTAACCGCCCGCACGGCAGCAGCCCTCGCAGCCCGCGCAGCCCCCGCAGGCACCGCCTGCGGGGGCTGCGTGTCGGAACCGGATCACGGTTCGCGGACGTCCCGTTCCCTGGAATCCGCGGGGGAGACGCGCGGGGTCAGACCTGGCGGTAGGTGGCGAGGAAGCGGCCGATGCGGTTGATGGCGGTCTCCAGGTCGTCGGCGCGGGGGAGGGTGACGAAGCGGAAGTGGTCGGGGCGGGGCCAGTTGAAGCCGGTGCCCTGGACCACGTGGATCTTCTCGCGGAGCAGGAGGTCCAGGACGAAGCGCTCGTCGTCGACGATGCGGTGGACGGCCGGGTCGAGCCTGGCGAAGGCGTAGAGGGCGCCACGCGGCTTGACGCAGCTGACACCGGGGATCTCGTTGAGGGCGCGGAAGGCGACGTCGCGCTGTTCGGCGAGGCGGCCGCCGGGCAGGACCAGGTCGTTGATCGACTGGTGGCCGCCGAGCGCGGCCTGGACGGCGTACTGGGAGGGCACGTTGGGGCACAGCCGCATGCCGGAGAGCATGGTGAGGCCCTCCAGGTAGTCGCTCGCGTGCTGCTTGGGGCCGGAGACGACCAGCCAGCCGCTGCGGAAGCCCGCCACCCGGTAGGACTTGGAGAGGCCGTTGAAGGTGAGCGTGAGCACGTCGTCGGCCAGGGCGGCCAGGCAGTGGTGGTCGACGTCGTCGTAGAGGATCTTGTCGTAGATCTCGTCGGCCAGCACCATCAGCTGGTGGCGGCGGGCGAGGTCGAGGATGCCCTCCAGCAGTTCCTTCGGGTAGACGGCGCCGGTGGGGTTGTTGGGGTTGATGACCACGATCGCCTTGGTGCGGGCGGTGATCTTCGCGGCGATGTCGTCGAGGTCGGGGAACCAGTCCGCCCCCTCGTCGCAGAGGTAGTGCACCGCCTTGCCGCCGGCCAGCCGGACCACCGCCGTCCACAGCGGGTAGTCGGGCATCGGGACGAGCACCTCGTCGCCGTCGTCCACCAGCGCGGTGACGGCCATCTGGATCAGCTCGGAGACGCCGTTGCCGAGGTAGACGTCGTTGACGGTCACGCCGTCGACGCCGCGCTGCTGGTAGTACTGCACGACCGCACGGCGGGCCGGCAGGATGCCGCGCGAGTCGCTGTAGCCGTGTGCGCGGGGGAGGTTGCGGATGATGTCCTGGAGGATCTCCTCGGGCGCCTCGAAGCCGAACGTGGCCGGGTTGCCGGTGTTCAGCCGGAGCACGCTGTGCCCGGCCTCCTCCAGCGCGTTGGCCTGGTCGACCACCGGGCCGCGGATCTCGTAGCACACGTCATTCAGCTTGCTGGACTGCCGAAACTCCATCTGCGGCCTCCCGACCGTCACCCCGCGTCGACCCTGCTCGCTTTGTTCTACCAAGTAGGCACTTGGAAAGTCCAACCTCTTGGCTATGCTGATCCACATGTCACGCCGAAGCTACGACCAGTACTGCGCCGTCGCCCGCGCCCTGGACGCGGTGGGGGAGCGCTGGAGCCTCCTGATCGTCCGTGAACTCCTGGCCGGTCCGCGCCGCTACACCGACCTGCACGCCGACCTGCCCGGCGTCTCCACCGACATCCTCGCCGCGCGGCTCAAGCAGTTGGAGGGCGAGGGCGTCATCGAGCGGCGGCGCCTTGAACGGCCGGCCAACGCCACCGTCTACGAGCTGACCGAACGCGGCGCCGCGCTGCGGCCGGTCGTGGCGGCGCTCGGTGTCTGGGGGCTCGACGCGCTGGGGGATCAGCGGCCGACCGATGCCGTGCGAACGCACTGGATCACCGGCGGGGTGGAGGAGCCGCTGGGGGAGCCGGCGGGGGAAACGGTGGCCGAGCCGGCGGGGGTCTGACCGGCGCGGACGAACGGTGGATCGGCGCCGCGGCCCGCCGCCGGCCCCGCCCGATCCCGCCCGGCCCCGCCCGATCCCGCCCGATCCCGGCGCCGGCCGCGCGCGTACGATCGTCGGGCCATGGAGAACACCCAGAACACGCCCACCGCCTTCCGCAGTTACGTCGCCGTCGGGGACTCCTTCACCGAGGGCATGTGCGACGACCTGCTGCCCGACGGCCACTTCCGGGGCTGGGCCGACCGCGTCGCCGCCCGGCTCGCCGCCGACCACCCGGCCGGCGGCTTCCGGTACGCCAACCTCGCCGTCCGCGGCAAGCTCATCGGCCAGATCCACGACGAGCAGCTCGACCGGGCCGCCGCCATGGGCGCCGAGTTGGTCACCCTGGCCGGCGGGCTCAACGATGTGCTGCGCCCGCGCTGCGACGTCGCCCAGGTCGAGGAACTCCTCGGCGCCTCCGCCGCCCGGCTGCGCGCCACCGGTGCCACTGTGGTCATGTTCACCAGCACCGACCCGACCCGGCGGATGGCCGGCTCCGCCCGGCTGCTCCCGGCGATCCTGCGGATGAAGGCCTTCGTGCACGAGCTCGCCCAGGATCCGGGCATCGCCGTGGTCGACCTGTTCTCCGCACCCTGCTTCGACGACCGCCGGCTCTGGGCGGAGGACCGGCTGCACCTCTCGTCCGAGGGTCACCGCCGGGTCGCCGAGGCCGTTCTGGAAGCGCTCGGGCGCCCCGCCGGCTTCGACTGGCGCGCCCCGCTGCCGGTCGCCGCCCCGCCGACCCGCGGCGAGAAGCTGGCCGCCGACGCCCGCTGGGCCCGCACCCACCTCGGGCCGTGGATCGGCCGCCGTCTGACCGGCCGCTCCTCCGGCGACGGCCGCCCGCCCAAGCGCGCGGAGCTGCTGCCCTACGAGGGCTGAGCGGCGTACGGGCCGCCGGGCGGCGGCGGGTGTCGCGGTCTACCGGCCGCCGTCAGCCCCGGAAGAGGTTGTGGCCCACGTCCGACGGCACCTCGTCCTGGTACGGGGTGGCGTCCGGACCGGGCACCTGCTCGCCCGGGACGGACTCGGTGCCCTCCCGGTGCAGCAGGTACACGCCGTCCTCCGACCAGACCGTCCGGTAACCGTGCGCCAGCAGCAGCTCGATCCTGGCCGCCTGCTCGTGGTCGGTCCGGAACGGGAAGGACCGCTTGTCCGCCCGGATCAGCACGTACTCGCGTCCGCGCGGCTTCTCGTCGACCAGCACCACGTCCGCGCGGGCGGTCAGCCGCGGCGCCGCCTGGTTGTCGGCCTCGACGGAGGCGCCGTCCGGGACCAGCGCCGCGCCGCGCAGCAGCGCCGCCTCGCTCGCCTTCGGCTGCCAGTAGGCCGGCACGAACAGGTTCGCCACCCCGAGCGGCAGCGCGGCCGCGACGGTCAGCGCGGCGGCGGCCGCACCGAGCCGTCGGGTGAGCGCCCGGTCGTGGCAGCGGCCCAGCACCTCCACCGCGGCGACCAGCAGGATCGGCCAGAGGAACGCGTCGTAGTGCCGGGCGATCGACCAGTGGTTGGGGTTGCTGGAGAGCACCCGCTCGGCGAGCAGCGGGACGGCCAGGAGCACGGTCGCCGAGCGCAGCGGGAGGAGGAACAGCGTGCCGAAGATCCACAGCAGCAGCAGCGGCTTCAGCGGGGCGTCGAAGAGCGTCGAGACGAGGCGGGTCGGGTCGGCCAGCACATGGGCGACCGCCGAGCCGCCGTCCTCGCCGAGCGCCTGGTAGTTCCAGTAGTAGCCGGGCACCCCGCCCATCGCCGGGATCAGCTCGGCGATCGCCACCGCCGAAGCGAGCGGGCCGCCGAGCAGCAGGCCCAGCCCCCAGCGGACGGCCGGTCGGCGCCGGTCGGCGTCCGTTTCCCGGCGCGCCCGCAGCAGCAGCACCAGGCCGTAGGCGCCGACGGCCAGACCCATGTCCTCCTTGGTGCAGCAGAGCAGCAGGCCGGCCAGTGCGGACGCCCAGTACTGCCGGGCCATCCCGCGCTCCAGCATCAGCAGCGTCAGCGGCACGGCGAACGCCACCTCGTGGAACCCGCCGCGCGAGGCCACCAGCAGGGGCCAGCCCAGTCCGTAGGCGAGGGCGGCCAGGTCGGTGGCGCGGCGGGCGGTGCGGGGGTCGGCGTCGGCGAAGCAGCGGTCGGTGATCCGGCGGATCAGCGGCACGCCGGCGGCGAAGCAGAGCGCCTGGCCGAGGAGCAGCGAGCGCGGGTCGTCCCAGAGCCAGTAGAGCGGTGCCATCAGCGCGATCACCGGCGAGAAGTGGTCGCCGAGGAGCGAGAAGCCGGGCGGGAACTCGTGGTGGAAGCTCTTCAGCGTGGACACCGGCAGACCGAAGTGCGCGTAGCCGCGCACGCCCTGGTCGAAGATGCCGAGGTCGAAGCCGCCGAGCTGGAGAGTGGTCCACTGCTGGAGACCGATCGCCAGGCAGACCGCGAAGCAGAGCAGGGTGAATCCGACGGTGCGGGCGCGGTGCGGGAGGCGCAGGGCGGGGGGCCGTCCGGGGGCGGGCCGCTCGGTGTCCCGGGTGCTCCCGGTGGCCGGGTGCGGCGCCACGTCGTGCCGGGACATGCCTTGGTTCCTCCGCTGGTGCTCGGTGCTCGGTGCTCGGTGCTCGGTGCTCTGGTGCTGCGGTGCTGCTCGTGCTCGGCCGACCACACTAACCGACGGCCACGCGGCGGCGGTCGGTACGCTCTACAGCTGCACCGGTGCACAGCCGCACCGCCGTCGCACCGCCGTCGCACCGTCGTACCGGAGGAACAACAGCACCGTGAGCATCCCGAGCCTCAACCTCGTCTCCGACTGCGGGAGCTGCTTCGGGCTGTGCTGCGTCGCGCTGCCGTTCGCCGCCGGGTCCGACTTCGCCGTGAACAAGGCCGCCGGCACCGCCTGCCGCAATCTGCGGACCGACTTCACCTGCGGCATCCACGAGCGGCTGCGGGACAGCGGCTTCCCCGGCTGCACCGTGTACGACTGCTTCGGGGCCGGCCAGCAGGTCTCCCAGGTCGTCTTCGGCGGGCGCAGCTGGCGCGAGGCGCCGGAGAGCGCGGGGACCATGTTCGAGGTGTTCCCGGTGGTGCGGCAGCTGCACGAGCTGCTCTGGTACCTCACCGAGGCGCTCACCTTCGAACCGGCCCGGCCGGTGCACGACGAGCTGCGCCGGGCGCTGGAGCAGACCGAGCGGCTGGCCGCCGGCACGCCGGAGGAGATCCTCGCGGTCGACGTGCCCGCGCACCGGCAGGAGGTGGCCGAGCTGCTGCTCAGGGCCAGCGAGCTGGTCCGGGCCGGCGTTCCGCGTCGGCGCGAGCACCGGGGCGCGGACCTGTTCGGCGCCCGGCTGCGCGGTGCGGACCTGCGCGGGGCCAATCTGCGGGGCGCGCTGCTGGTCGCGGCGGACCTGGCGGGGGCGGACCTGCGGCTCGCCGACCTGGTCGGCGCGGACCTGCGGGACGCCAATCTGGCGGGCGCCGATCTCACCGAGGCGCTGTTCCTCACCCAGGCGCAGCTCAACGCCGCCCGCGGCGACGCGGCCACCCGTCTCCCGGCCACGCTGAAGCGCCCCGCCCACTGGCCCGACACGGCCGACGCCGCGGCGGCCACCGACGGCGGCAACCCGCGCGCGCCCCGCCCGCCCCGCGGGCCCCGTGGCCCCCAGGGCGGCGCCCGCTCGGGCCGGCCCCGCCGCCGCTGAGCCGCCCGCCCGGCCGGGCAGAGCACTCAGCCGGCCAGGAGGTCCGGCGTACTGGGCGGGCGCTTGTGGAGCAGGGCGACGGCCGTACCGGCGAGCAGCAGCAGGGCGACCGCGGCGAGCGCGGGCGCGGAGCCGGCCGGGTGCAGCGGCCAGGCCCAGGGCCGGGGGCGGCTGTCCGGATACCAGCCCGCCGCCGAGCAGAGCAGCGGGACGGCGGCCAGCGCGGCGGCGGCCGGACGGTGGCCGACCAGGGGGTGGAACAGCAGCGCGAGGCCGAGGTAGCCGGCGATGTTGCGGGCCAGGACCACGGCGAGCGCGCCCTGCCCGGCCGCGTACGCGAGGCCGCCGCAGATCGTCCCGGTGGCCGCGAGGGCGAGCGCGAGCCCGACGTCCAGCCCGCGCAGGAACCGCGCGGCGACCGTCTCGGTCCGCAGGTCACCCCGGCCCAGCCCGTACAGCAGGAACACCGCCGGGAGCAGGGCGATGACGTGCGCGAGCAGGAAGTGCCCGGTCTGCCCGCGCAGGGCGGGCACCGGCAGCTCGCCGTCGCCGAACGGCAGGCCGACGGCGAAGGTCGCGGCGAGCACGGCCGCGAGCACCGGGACGGCGCGCGCCTTGCACCACCAGATCACCGCCCACCCCCGCCCGCGGTGGCCGTCCCGGCGTACGGGACCGGCGGGGGCGGGGTGCCGCAGTCGGCCAGTGCCGCCGCGGTGGCGCGGTACCAGGCGAGCTGGGCCTCGTCGGGCAGCCGGAGCAACTGGACGGCGCGGGCGGCGTCGGCCTCGGTGAACCGGCCGCCGACGCCGGCCGGTGGCGGGGTGCCGCCGTCCGGGCCCGCCCGGGCGGTGAGCCAGGCGGTGGCCGTGCCGGCGGCGACCGCGGCCGGGTAGGGCTCGCCGCGGCGGGCGCAGTCCGGGGCGCGCGGGAGCAGAGCGCCGACCACGGCGGGGAGGACGTCCTGCGCCCGGGCGTCGGCCGGGACGCCGAGCCCCGCCTCGCCCGGTCCGGGGCGGGCGCCCATGGTGAAGGACTCCGGGACGGTGACGCCCCGTCCGGCCAGGGTCTCGGCGACCCGCCGGACCTCGGCGCGGACCACCGCCGAGCGGGCACTGCCGAGCTCCGGCCAGAGGCAGACGCGGGGCCGGCCGCCGTCGCAGACCAGGGCGCCGGCGGGCCGGGCGCGTACCGGCTCGGGGCCGAGGTCGCGGACGGTCCAGCCGCCGACCGCGATGCCGCCCGCGGTGACCACCAGTGCGACGGCCAGGGCGAGCGGGGTGCCGCGTCGGCGGATCAGCAGCACGGCGGCCGCGCAGACCGCGCCGGAGAAGGCCAGTGAGCCGGTCACCGCCCGACCGTCCAGCACCTGGTCCACGGCGCAGCAGTCGGACAGCCCGCCGCCGACCAGGTGCCGCAGCCAGTAGCTGTCGAACGCGGCGGGGTAGGAGGTCAGCACGAAGCTGCTGACCAGCGCCAGCGGCACGGCGACCACCGGCGCCAGCACCCGGCCGACGAGCGAGCCGACCAGGGTGGCGGCGAGCAGCAGTCCGGCCCAGACGGCGAACGGACCGGGCTGCGGGAGGCCGTGCACGGTGCCGCCGGCCAGTGCGGCGGTGCCGAGGGCGACGGCCATGCCGAGCGCGCCCATCACGGCGACCGGCAGCAGCACCGGGGTGGTGATGGCCGTCGCGGAGCGGACCGGCGAGCGGCCGAACGCACCGCCCCGCTGAAGCCGTCCGCCCTCCCAGGCGCCGCCGGCCGCGCACGCCGCGCAGGCGAACGGCAGCGCGAGGCCGGCGTGTCCGGCGGCGGCGAGCCCGTAGGCCGGGGTGACAAAGGCGGTCAGCTCGTCGCCGAGCGCGACCAGCACGAAGCCGAGCAGGAACGGCAGGATCCGGGTGCCGGCCGAGATCCGCAGAACGGTGCGCAGCAGCATCGGTCACGTCTCCCGTTCGATCAGCCGCGCGTACGCGGCCTCGGCGCTCGGCGTGCGGGACCCGCCGTCGGCCCCGGAGAGTCCGCCGGGGGCCGCGCGGCCGACCGCCGCCAGGGCGTGGAACTCCTCGGTGGCGCCCTGGAACCGGACCTGCCCGCGGTCCAGCACCACCACGTGCCGGTAGGTGCCGGCGAGGTCCTCGGTCCGGTGGGTGGAGACGAGGATGCCGACCTCGCCCGTCAGTTCCTCGACCAGGGAGCGGAACACCGCGCGCTGGGTGGGGTCGAGCCCGGCGGTGGGCTCGTCCATCAGGATCAGCTCGCTGTGGTGGGCGAGGCAGCCGGCGATGCCCATCCGTCGCAGCTGGCCGCCGGAGAGCTGGTGGCCGGGCCGGTCGGCGAGCCCGGAGAGACCGACCCGGGCGAGCGCACCGGCCGAGGCCCGCCAGGCGGCGGTGCGCGACATGCCCTTCAACCAGCCGCAGTAGGCGACCTGTTCGCGCACGCTGAGCCCGGGGACGGGGGTGATCTGCTGCGGCAGCCAGGCCACCGCGCGCCGGTAGGCCGCCCGGTCGCCGCCGCCGGCCGCGGGGTTGACGCCACGCCAGGTGACCAGCCCCCGGTGCGGGCTCAACTGCGAGGCGGCGAGCGCCATGAGGGTGGACTTGCCGGCGCCGTTGGGGCCGAGCAGGACGGTGGCCGGGTTGTCGATCCGCAGATCGAGACCGGTGAACAGGAGCGCCTTGCGGCTGTACTGGAAGTCGATGCGGTGGAATTCAAGGGCCATGGCGGGGTCGACGCATTTCGCTCGGAACGGGTGCGGGGGCGCCGGCGGACGGGCGTGTCCGCCGGAACCACGGCCGGGGCGAGGGTCAAGGGGCGGCGGGTCGGGGGCCGGTGGGTCAGGGGACGAGGGGGCGGGGTCAGTACCGGGTGGTGACGGTGTCCACCCAGAGCTTGCCGCCGCTGCGCACGCCTTCGAGTACGAAGTAGTAGCTGCCGGCGCTCTGGTCGCCCCAGCCGGAGGTGCCGCAGTGGTTGGTGCGGTGGCCGTAGGCCTTGTCGGGGCCGAAGACGTCCTTGTAGAGCTGGAGGTCGGCGTCCTTGAAGTCCTCGGTGGCGGTCGCGCAGCCCTGGAAGGTGACGGAGGTGACGACGTCGTCCCGGTCGGCGTCCTCCCAGCGGCGGGACTCCGAGCCGGGCCCCCAGTTGCTGATGTAGGACGTCCAGGAGCCCTCGGCGAGCGCGGGGGCGGCACCCGAGAACCCGAGCAGTGCGGTGGCGACCAGGACGCCTCGGACGAGCGCGCGGTCGGTGCGGCGGGGGCGGCCGGCGGGGCGGGGACGGTCGGCGCGGTTCTTTGCGTGCATATTCCGTCCGATCATTTCGGTGACGCCGCCGGGCGGGCGGAGTCATGCAGGCAAAAGGAAACGAGCGGAGGTTCGACCCGAAAGGTCGCGGTCACCCGATCGGCCGAGCCGCCACGGAAATGACCTTAGCGTGCACGAACAGGTGCCCAGCACTATTTTTTTCGGCCATTCGGCCTGGTGAGGCTGAGGATCCAGGCCTTGGCAAGAGGCTGATCGACGTTTGTCGAAAATTCCCTTTCCTGGATTCTTTCGGTCGAGTATCGATCAGCCTTGCCTGTTTTTGATTCTTCGGACGATTGATTTCTTTTTCATGCGATTGTCGTTCTGGTCGGGTGCTGGCCGGTTTCCGCCGCCGGGCTATGCCGTGAGCAGCCGGGTCCGCAGCCGGCCGATCAGCTCCTCGTCGACGCCCAGCCGGTCGGTGGCGTAGCCGTGGACCGAGCCGTGCGCGGCGGTCAGGTCCGCGAGCGCGAGCCGGATCACCTCCTCCGGCGCGCGCCCGAAGGCGGGCCAGCGCAGCGTGCGCCCCGGGTTGGCGGCGCGCCAGTCCTCCACCAGCCGGGCGGTGACGAGCTCGGTGAGCGCGAAGTCGGCGGCCACGTCGTCCTCGCCGACGCCGAGCAGGCTGAGCACCAGGGCGGCGATCAGTCCGGTGCGGTCCTTGCCGGCGGCGCAGTGGAAGACCACCGGCCGCTCGGCCCCGGCGATCAGCTCCAGGGCGTCGCGGATCTCCGCGACGCCGTCCTCGGCCACCTCGGCGAACCGGTCCGCCAGGTACCGCCACGGGTCGAGCCCCGGGTCGATCTCGGCCTGGTCGTACGGCCGGTGCTCGATCGACAGATTGTGGTACGCGACGCCCTCCAGCTCCGGTATCCGCCCCCGGCGGTCGATCTCCCAGGGGTAGCGCAGATCGATCACGGTGCCGATGTCCAGGGCCCGGAACCGCTCCTGGTCGGCGGCCGAGGTGAGCCTGGCGAGCGAGGAGGAGCGGTAGAGCAGCCCCCAGCGGACCGTCCGTCCCTCGGCGGCCGGATAGCCGCCCAGATCGCGGAAGTTGTACGGGCCCTCGAAGTCCAGATGGCGTGTCATGTTCGCACCCTACTGGGCCCGTCGGGTGCCCCGTCGGCCGGGCTCGGCGGCGCTGGGGCGTCGCGATCAGCGCGTCGAGCAGGCCCGGGAAGGACTCCTTGAACTCCTCGCGCCGGCCGGGGCGCCGCCTTCGCCTTCGTGGCCGTCGCCGGCCCCGGCGACGGCCACGGCGCCCGAGCCCCCGGCGGAACGGGTGCAAACCACCCATAGGCATCGGTGACATGACATGACATCAGAAGTTGGTCGTGTGCGATTCATTGTTATCGAATCGATACGGGTGAGCACCACTGGGACGTGTGCGACTGGGGAGATCCTCCGGCGGGCCAGAGGGCCTGAACAGTCATGGCACCCTCTCCGAAGAGGAACTGATGTTGCGACGTTCCAAGACTCCCTCCGCAGCCGCGGACGGGACTTCCACCGCGCGCTGGAGAAGGCCGATATCGGCCGCTCTGACGCTCGGCCTGCTGGTGCAGGGCGGTGTGGCCGCCCAGGCGCTGACCGCCTCCTCGGCGTCCGCGGCGCCGAAGCCGGCGGATCCGAAGAGTCCGCAGGCGCCCGCCACGCCGACCGACGAGGCGCCCGACGAGGCCTCGGCGCTGCTGGCGGCCCGGCTCCAGGGGCACCGGATCGAGGTGACCGGGGCCCGGACGGAGTTCACCACGCTGTGGGCGAACCCGGACGGGACGCTGACCGCCGACCGGTCCACCGGGCAGATCCGGATGAAGGCCGGCAAGGACGGCAAGGAGTGGGTGGAGGTCGACACCACGCTGGTGCAGACCCCCGACGGCAAGGTGGCGCCGAAGGCGCACCCCGGCGGGCTGGTGCTGGCCGGCGGCGAGGCCGGGGTGACGGTGGGCGACAGCGCGCCGGGCACCGGGGCACTCGCGAAGGGGGCGTCGGCGGCCGCCGGGGCACCGGAGTCCGGGCCCGCCGAGCGGGAGCTGGTGAAGATCGGCATCGGTGGGCAGCAGGTCGGCTTCGGCTGGCTCGGCAGGCTCCCGAAGCCGAAGCTGGAGGGCAGCCAGGCGACGTACGTCGACGCCCGCCCGGGCGTGGACCTGGTGCTGAAGGCGACCCGCACCGGCTTCGAGCAGTTCCTGATCGTGAAGGATCGTTCCGCCGTCGGGCAGACCGGCGCGGTCACCATCCCGCTGGACACCACCGGCCTGAACGTCGCCCCGCAGCAGGACGGTTCGATCCAGCTGCTGGACAGGGCGACCGGCAAGGAGGCCGTCAAGATCCCGGCCCCCGTGATGTGGGACGCGGCGCTCGACGAGGCCTCGGGCGAGCACCTCAACCGGGCCCCGGTGACGATGCAGGTGCGCGGTGAGGGCGCGGACACCGAGCTGGTGTTCACCCCGGACGCGGCGTTCCTGGCCGACGCGAAGACCCAGTACCCGGTGACCATCGACCCGGTCGTGGACATCGGCAGCACCTTCGACACCTACGTCCAGAACAACGAGAACTTCGACGCCTCCGGCTCGGACGAGCTCAAGCTGGGCAGCTACAACGGCAGCGTCAAGGCACGCTCGTACGTGACGATCCCGGGCGGGTCGTTCAACGGCAAGCAGATCATCGACGCCAAGCTGCACCTGTACAACTTCCACTCCTCCTCCTGCACCCCGAAGCAGTGGGAGGTCTGGAACGCGGGCGGCGCGGCCTGGTGGACCCGGTGGGGCAACGAGCCCCAGTGGGGCCAGATGTGGACCCGGACGTACGAGACCTACGACGTCGACGGCGGCGACGCCCACCAGTGCGCGGCTCCGGACGGGTCCGGCTGGACCAACACCGACGTCACGGAGATGATCCGGTACTTCGCGCAGTACGGTTCCAACGACTACGGCTTCATGCTGAAGGCGACGGACGAGAACAGCAGCCTCTCCTGGAAGAAGTTCGGTTCCGCCCAGAGCTCGGCCCCGCCGTACATCTCGGTCACCTACAACTCGGTCCCGCGGACCCCCGCGTCGGTCGAGATCCAGCCGTCCCAGCCGGGCACCCCGAAGTACGTCTCGGACGCCAACCCGCGCTTCCTGGCGCAGGCGGCGGACGACGACGGTGACAACGTCAAGGTCTACTTCGACCTGTGGCGCGGCGGCACCTTCATCGGCAGCATCCCCAAGGACACGCCGAGCGGTTCCTGGGCCTCCGTCAAGGCGTCCGACTTCGGGATCGCCAAGCTCGACGAGGGCGTGCAGTACTCGATCTCCTCGATGCTGGACGACGGCAAGTCCCGCTCGAACTGGGTGACCACCCCGTTCGTGGTGGACACCGTGGCGCCCGGCACGCCGTTCGTCACCTCCGCCGACTACCCGGCGGACTCGCTGTGGCACGGTGCGGCGAACCAGGCCGGTTCGTTCACCTTCACCCCGGCCGCCGGTACCGACGACCTCACCGCCTACGTCTACACCCTGGACGGCGGCACCGCGGTCACCGTCAACGCCACCGCGGCGCTGACCACGTCGATCACCCCGACCACCGAGGGCCGGCGCGTGCTCAGCGTGCAGGCCAAGGACCGCGCGGGCAATCTCTCCCCGCCCGCCGAGTACGTGTTCCACGTCGGCCAGGCCGGCATCAGCTCGCCGGTCAACGGCACCCAGGCGGCCAAGCGCGTCAAGCTGGCCGTCGACGCCCAGGCGCAGTTCAAGCGGGTGGTCTACGAGTACCGCCGCGGCCCCGGCGCCACCGAGTACACGGTGCCCCGCGTCAACCTGACCAAGGCGGACAACACCCCGGTCACCGAGGACCGGCCGCGGCTGGCGGACCTCGGCCCGCACGCCAACTGGAACGTCCTGGACACCCTCGGCAACGTCGGCGGTGTCCTCCAGGTGCGCGCCAGGCTGTTCCCCGAGGACGGCTCCGGCACCGGTTACACCACCGTCTGGAACACCCTGACCGTGGACCGCAACGCCGACGGCGCCGCGGGCGCCGACGCGGGCCCGGGCTCGGTCAACCTTCTCACCGGTGACTACAGCACCAACCGGACCGACGTCACCGCGTCCGGCATGTCCGTCACCCGCACCTCCTCCTCGCGCGGCACCGACCGCGGTTGGCAGCCGCAGGGCGAGCGCCTGACGGCCAACCAGCGGCAGGTCGGCACCGACACCAACGGCTTCTCGGCCGGCCTGGCGACGCTGTCGCGCTCCACCGCGCGCGGCCACGACAGCTCGACCGACTCGCTGCTGATCACACCGACCGGCCAGATCGACTCCTACGCGGGTGTCGGTCCGGACAACACCATGGCGCTCGGCATGAAGCCGGGCCGCACCTACCGCCTCACCGGCTGGATCTACGTGCCGGGCTCGACCGGTCTGAACCCGGACTTCGGGGACCGCGGCCTGCGGCTCGTCGGTTTTGTGAAGACCGGGGCCGGCTACGCCAAGACCACCTCGGCCAAGGCGGGCTTCACCGACGGCTGGCAGCAGCTCAGCGTCGACCTGGCCGTTCCGGCGGACGCCACCGAGGCGTTCTTCCGCCTCTACAACGGCTTCACCGCGGCGGACAAGCAGGTCTTCTTCGACGACCTGTCGATGAAGGAGATCGTCGCGCCGTTCGGTCCGCAGTGGGCCGGTGGTCCGGACGCGGGCGGCGGTTCCGACTTCCGTTCGCTGTCGTTCCCGCAGTCGGACCTGGTCGAGATCAAGGGCAACGACGACGGCACGCTGACCTTCGCCAAGGGCTCCGACGGCACGTTCTTCCCGGAGCCGGGCGCGGAGTCCTTCTCGCTCAAGGCCGTCCCGGCGACGGCGGGTTCGATCTCGCTGTCCGCCAACGGTCTGTGCCTGGAGGTGCCGAACGGCGACGCCGGCAACGGAGCGGTGCTGCAGACGGCGCCGTGCACCGGTGCCACCAACCAGCAGTGGACCCGTGACGACCAGCAGCGCATCCAGATCCTCGGCCGGTGCCTGGACAACCCCTGGGGCGCGGTCGACGACAACACCCGGATCGTGCTCTGGGACTGCAACGGCGGCACCAACCAGAAGTGGGACGTGCGCACCGACGGCCAGCTGCTGAACCAGCAGTCCGGCAAGTGCCTGGACGCCTACAACGGCGCCACCATCTGGGTCTGCTGGGCCGGTTCGAACCAGGTCTGGAACGTGCAGACCAACGCCACCACCTACGAGCTGACCGAACTGAACGGGACCAAGACGGTCTTCGCCCAGCAGGCCGGGGCGAACAGCTACCAGGTGGTCAGCGAGACCGGTCCGGGTGCCCCGTCGGCGACCCGCTACCTGTACGACATCACCGACGGCCGGGCCCTGGTCAAGCGCGTGATCCCGCCGGTCGAGCCGGGCCTGGACGACGTCAACCGGTGCTCGGTGGACCCGCTGCCGCGCGGCTGCGAGGTCATGGAGTACGAGTACGCCAAGGTGACCACCGCCACGGCCGCCGCACCCGGTGACTTCATCGACCGGGTGAAGGCCGTCAAGCTGTGGTCGTGGAACCCGGCGACCTCGAAGGAGGAGGCCGTCGAGGTCGCGCACTACGCGTACGACGACAAGGGCCGCCTCGCCGAGACCTGGGACCCGCGCCTGACCCAGCCGCTGAAGACCACCTACGGCTACGACGACGCGGGCCGGGTCACCCGGGCCACGCCGGCGGGTCAGCTGCCGTGGAACTTCGACTTCGGCAAGGCCGCGGCCGACCAGGACCCGGGGCGCCTGCTGAAGGTCCGCCGTGCCGCCCTGACGCAGGGCAGCAAGGACCAGGTCAACGGCGAGACCGCGACCAACGTCGTCTACGACGTGCCGCTGACTGTCGGCGCGGGTGGTCCGTACGACCTGTCCGGCGCGGAGGTGGCGAAGTGGGCCCAGCTGGACGCCCCGACCGACGCCACCGCCGTGTTCGATCCCGAGGACGATCCGGGCACCAACACGGCGACCGCCGTGAAGCCGGGCAAGGACGGCTACAAGCCGGCCACCGTGCACTACCTCAACGCCAACGGCCAGGAGGTCAACACCGCCACCCCGTCGGTCACTCCGGGCGGTGACATCGACACCAAGGAGTACGACCGCTACGGCCACGTCGTGCGGGCCCTGGAGGCGACCAACCGCTCGATCGCGCTCGGCACCCACCCGGACGCGGCCCGGTACGCGACCGAGCTGAACCTCCCGGCCGACTCCGCCGCCCGGGCCCGGCTGCTGGACACCCGTACCGGCTACAGCCCGGACGGCCAGGACGTCGTCGAGACGCTCGGCCCGGTCTACCGCGCCTCGCTCGCCGAGCAGGTCAACGGCCAGACCACCCCGGCCACCGTCACGGCGGAGGCCGAGAAGCTGCCGCAGCTCGGCGCGAACGTGCCGGTCAAGATCGACACCGACTGCTGCGGCCTGACCTGGTCGGGCGGTGCGCACCTGAGCGTGCGGGCCACCGCGGCCGGCGGCTACGACGTGGTGCGGGTCAGCGTGCCGGAGGAGGGCGAGTACCTCCTCTCCGGTCAGCTGACCAAGTACAACGACCACGGCATCGTGCAGTTCGCGATCGACGGGCAGAACCTGGGCCAGCCGATCGACACCTACTCCGCGAACCCGGCGGTGGTCCCGTACGCGACCGGCCAGGCGATCCGGCTGGCGCGTGGTGACCACGAGCTGAAGATCACCATCACCGGCACCAACCCGGCCAGCACCGGCGAGCGCTACCACGCCGGCCTGGACACCGTGACGCTGACCAAGACCACCGTCAACCCGACGCTCGCCGCCGGGACGTCCGTGGTGGTCCGTGACCACAACACCAGCACCTACGACGAGGGCAAGCCCGACGGCCGGGCCTACCACCTGGTCACCACCCAGACCGACGGCGCCCGGATCGACGGCTACGCCGACGACGCGGAGCTGCGGGTCACCAGGACCGGCTACGGCACCCCGATCGGCGGCACCGCCGGCTGGACGGTGAAGAAGGCGACCTCGGTGACCACCGACGCGCTGGGCGCCAAGCTCACCACCACCAGCCGGTTCGACACGCAGGGCCGCGCCGAGGAGGTGCGGGTCCCGGGCAACACCGAGGCGGACGCCGCCACGGTGAAGTCCGTGTACTACACGGCGGGCGCGAACGCCGCCGACCCGGCCTGCGCCAACCGTCCCGAGTGGGCGGGACTGCACTGCACGAGCGGTCCGGGAGCGGCGGTGACGGGCGCGGACGCGGCGCGGATGCCGACCACGCTGCCGGTCAAGCAGACCACCCGCTACTCGCGCACCGGCCGTCCCGAGGAGGTCGTGGAGACCAACGCGGGCAAGACCCGGAAGACCGTCACCGCCTACGACACCACCGACCGGGTGGTGTCCACGGAGGTCACCGGTGACGAGGGCCTCGCGGTCCCGAAGGTGACGGTCGCGTACGACCCGGCGACGGGTGAGGCGACCACGAACTCGGCGGCGGGCAAGTCGATCACCACGGTGAAGGACGTCCTCGGCCGGGTGATCTCGTACACCGACGCGGACGGCGCGACCACCACCACGGAGTACGACAAGTTCGGCAAGCCGGTGAAGGTCACCGACCCGACCGGTACGGCCGCCTACACCTACGACCGGGCCAAGGAGCCGCGCGGTCTGCTCACCTCGGTGAGCGACAGCAAGGCCGGTGAGTTCACGGCCAAGTACAGCCCGGACGGCCAGCTCGTCGAGCAGACCTACCCGGGTGGCATCGTCCGCAAGGACACCCTGAACGCCTCCGGCAAGGCCGTCGCCCGCAGCTACACCCGGGCCTCGGACGGCAAGGTCGTCTGGGCGCAGAGCTCCGAACTCTCCACCCAGACGCAGGTCGTCAAGGACAGCAGCACCAACGGCACCAAGGCCTACGGCTACGACCGCCTCGGCCGGCTGACCAAGGCGGAGCAGTCCACGGCCGCCGCCGGCTGCACCAGCCGCACCTACAGCTACGACGTCCACTACAACCGCACCGCGAAGGCGGTCTCCGACCCGGCCGGCGACGGCACCTGCACCACCGCCGGTGCCACGACCACCGCGTCGGCGTACGACAGCGCGGACCGGATCACCGACCCGGGCTACGCCTACGACGCGTTCGGCCGCACGGTGCGGACGCCGTCCGGTACGGCCGTCGGCTACCGGGTCGACGACCTGGTGGCCTCCCAGGAGACCGCGACCACCCGGCAGACCTGGACCGTCGACCCCGGCGGCCGGATCAGCGGCAGCACCACCGCCGTCAAGCAGGCCGACGGCACCTGGGCCGGCAGCGCCGGCAAGCTCAACCACTACGGCGGCAGCGCGGACAGCCCGCGGTGGACCGTCGAGGACACCGCCACCGGCGCCTGGACCCGCAACGTCCCCGGTGTCGACGGCGACCTGTCCGCGACCGCCACCAACCAGGGCGTGGTCAGGCTCCAGCTCACCAACCTGTTCGGCTCGGTGGTGCTCGTCACCGACACCGCGCTGACCGCACCGGTGCTGCTGGACGCCGACGAGTTCGGCAACCCGGCGGCCGGCCAGGCCGCCGTCCGCTACGGCTGGCTCGGCGGCAAGCAGCGCTCCGCCGAGACGCTGGACGGCGTCGTCCTCATGGGCGTGCGCCTCTACAACCCCGCCAGCGGTCGCTTCCTGTCCGTGGACCCGGTCTACGGGGGCAGTGCCAACTCCTACGACTACGTCTACGGCGACCCGCTGGGGCAGTACGACCTCGACGGCCGCTGGTGCGCCTTCGGCAAGAACCCGAACGGTTCCTGCCGAGGGGCCAGCAAGGTCAAGGCGGCGGCGAAGTGGACCTGGGACAACCGGGGCAAGATCACCGCGGCCGCGGCCTTCACGGCCTGCACCGTCGCCAGCGCCGGCGCCTGCGCGGTGGCCGGCGGCATCGCCTTCGGTGTGTCGGCGGCGAACCGGACGTACAACTACGTGAGGGGTGGTGACTACTCGTGGAAGTCCACCGCCAAGTTCGGCGTCGGACTCGGCATGGACTTCATCGGGTACAAGCTCAAGGCCGTCCGCGCGGTGGGCATGTTCGGCAACCGCATGCTCACCCTGGGGCTGGCCATGGGCACCCGCCTCGGTCAGGCCCGGTTCTTCCGGCAGTTCATCGGATATACCTGGAGTATTTTGGGATGGTAAGATCCACTGGGCTCTTTGGACTCGTTCGGACCTCGGCCCCGTGATCGCCGGCCGCGGACCCGTCGCAGTCCGACCAGAACCGGATCGTGATCCACGCTCCTCGCGCAGAGGGTGAACACAAGGCGGGCCGGGCGCCGGAAGGCGTCCGGCCCGCACTCTTGGAGCCGGCGACACCTGATCGGGAGCGGCCGTGGAGACCGGTTCCTCCACAAGCTCGGGAAGGACGAAGACCATGTGGCTGGCGGCGACTCTGACACCTCAAGGCATGCCGGTCGGAAGTTTCCTCATCCTGCTCGCCATACTCGGCGCCTGCGTCTGGGACGCGACGCGGGTCGCGGGCGAACCGTGGTTCCGCTGGCTACTGCCCAGCGGGGGCGCCGTGCTCATCCTCGCGATCGCCACCGGCCTGGTGCCGCTGATCGTCGTGGGTGCGGTGCTCGCGGGGGCGGGGCTGGGGCTGACCAACTACTGGCGCTGGACCAGGCGATAGGGCTGTTGCGGCCCGTCGCCGGAGGCCCTGGGTCATGATGGAGGCGTTGTGACGGGGCGTGGGGACGGACGGTTCGTCCCGGTCCGCCCCGTGCACGCCGACCGCACGGAGGCCTCCATGGAGCACCGCCCCGAACGCCCTTCGTTCCGCGCCCTCGACCGCAACCTCGCCACCTCCGCCGACCGGGCGGACTATCTGGTCGAACTCTCCAACGTCGTGCGGCGGACCGACCTCGGCGGCTCCGCGGCGCGGTCGCTGCACCGGCTGGGGCTGGTGGTGGACGCGCTGGTGCGGCTGACCGGGGACCGGGACGTCGCGGTCTACTGCGTGGCCGACCGCAGTCTGCTGGGCGGGCGGCGGGAGTTCGAGGACGCGGCGGACGGCCGGACCCTGGCGCGCTGGGTCGCCGAGGGGCTGGTGGAGGAGGTGCCGGACGCCGACGAACGGGTGCTGGAGATCGCCGGTATGACCGGGATCCAGGTGGTCACCGCCGACCACTACGACGACCACCGGATCGAGCACCCGTGGATCCAGGGCAACACCTGGCAGTTCCTGCGGCCGGAGGCGGCCGGGCGCGGCGCGGTGCGGCTGGTGCCGCTGGACATGGGGTACCGGACGGGCGCGGAGATCTCCAAGAAGATGGAGCTGTCCGCGCTGAAGAAGCAGGGACTGCTGACGGCCGCCCGCAAGCCGCTGGTCGAGGTGGTCGGACGGGCGTGGCGCTGCCCGGAGGCCCGCTGCACCCTGTACAGCCCGCACCGCGGCGGGCGGGTGATGCTGCCCCGGATGCGCCGGGGCGTGCCCACCTGCGAACTGCACGGGACGCCGCTGCTCGACGACGGGGCCCGGCCCGGTGCCGCGCAGGTCAAGGTGGTGCTGGACGGGGAGTGCGTGGCCCGGTACACGCTGGACGAGGGGTCGCGGACGGCGGTCGGCCGGGCGCCGGTGGTGGCGGAGGACGCCATCGCGCTGCTCGGCCTGCTGCCGGCCGAGCGGGCGGCCCTGGTCAGCCGACGCCACCTGGTGGTCTCGGTGCGCGGCGGCGCGGTGACCGTACGGGACGCCAGCACGTACGGCAGCCGGCTGCGCGCGGCCGGGCGGCGCGGCCACCTGGGCCCGTGGGAGCGGCTCCCACCGGGCGCCGACCGGCCGTTCCGCCCGGGCGACGAGGTCGAGTTGACACCCGGGCTGGTGCTGACCCGCAGTGGCCGCCGCTTCCCGGCCGAGCTGGCCGGGGCCTGGCAGTCGGAGTCGGCCCGCACGCCGTTGCCGCCGGGGGCCGCCGAGCCGACGCGCTTCATCTGACCGGGGCCGGGGGCGGACACCGGGGTCACGCGCTGCCGCCGTGCGCTGCCGTCGCGCGCCGGGGTCACACGCTGCGGTCCGCCAGGATCTCCCGGACGATGTGCCGGGCGTTGGCGGCCAGCGGCGGGTTGGTGGTGCGGTAGTAGGGCAGTTGGACGAGAGCCAGGGACAGCGCCCAGGCGCGGCCGCGCTCCCAGGTGGCGTCGTCGACGGCCAGGGAGCTGCGGAAGGCCGGGCGGGCGCTGGGCGGCAGCAGGCTCCAGGCGGGCAGCAGGTCGACGGTCGGGTCGCCGACACCCAGCAGGCCGAAGTCCAGGACCGCGCTCAGCCGTTGGCCGGTGACCAGCAGGTTGCCCGGCGTGAGGTCGCCGTGTACCCAGACCGCCGGACCGGTGTGCCCGGGCAGTCGCAGCGCCTTGTCCCACAGGGTGGTCGCCGTCTCGGTGTCGATCACCCCGCGCAGCCGTCCGATGGCGGCCCGGGTGGCGGCGTCACGGCCGGCCAGCGGTCCGCCGCGCAGCGCGGCGGGGGCGCCCGGGTCCGGCTCGACGCCGCGCAGCGCGGTGAGGAAGTCGGCGAGGTCGTAGGCGAGTTGGACGGGGTTGGGGATGGAACCCGGGACCGGGTTGGCGCCGTCCAGCCAGCGCAGCACCGACCAGTTCCAGGGGTAGCCGACGGTCGGCCGGCCCTGGCCGACCGGCGCCGGGACGGGCACCGGCAGGTGCCGGGCGAGGCGGGGGAGCCAGTACTGCTCGCGCCCGAGGTTCCCGGCGGCCCAGGCCGCCCGGGGGAGGCGGACGGCGAGTTCGGGGCCGAGCCGGAACATCGCGTTGTCGGTGGCCGTGAAGCCCGCCGGCGCCAGCGGCAGGCCCTTCCAGTGCGGGAACTGGGCGGCGAGCAGGCGCCTCACCAGGCCGGTGTCGATGGCGGGTTCGTCGTCGTGGAGACGGTCGTGCAGCGGGTCGTGCAGAGGGTCGTACGGGTGGTCGTCGTCGTGCAGGTGGTCGGGCGTCCGAGCGGCTGCGCACATGCCCGGCACTGTACGCCGGGAGGGGCCCCGCGCTCAGGCGGATTTCGAACACCAGGGTGAGAACATGAGGATTTCGCGGGGGCGTTGGGTTTCGCGGGGGGCGCTCGGGCTCGCGGCCGCGCTGGCCGGAGCCGCCGTCCTCGGCCGGGTCAACAGCGGCTCCGGCGGGCTGCTGGTGCTGCGCGACCGGCTGGACCACCCCGCGTTCCTCGGAAGGCCGGTGCTGGTGCTGTTCTTCGGCGGCGTCCTGTTCTCGCGCTGGTGGCTGCCGGTCAGGATCGTGCTCACCCGCCGTTGGCACCTCGCGTACGTCAACGGCGACCGGCAGGGCGGGCCCGAGGTCGCCCGGGACGGCCCGGACCGG
This sequence comes from Kitasatospora sp. NPDC057965, assembly GCF_042887135.1. NCBI lineage: Bacteria > Bacillati > Actinomycetota > Actinomycetes > Kitasatosporales > Streptomycetaceae > Kitasatospora > Kitasatospora sp. NPDC057965. The sequence goes on along the minus strand of NZ_JBHVPZ010000003.1, from coordinate 142,935 downwards.
ATCAGACTGGTGGAGGAGAAGGAGACCGTGCTGATCGGGCTCGGTCCGGACGGTTCCCCGGAGCGCACCGTCGACGACGGCTGCTGACCACGGCCGGAGCCCCCGGCGCGCCACGCCCGGGGTGCCGGGGGCGGGGCGGGGTGTCGGGGGTTGCTGCGAGAATGCCCGGGTACGGACAGCAACTCTGAAGAAGGTGACCGGCTTCGTGACCACGCCAGTCGAACAGGCGGCCCAGCAGGCCCAGCAGGCGATCGAGCGGAAGATCGCCGAGGAACTGGGCGTCCGCGAGGGGCAGGTGAAGTCGGCGGTCGAGCTGCTGGACGGCGGCGCGACGGTGCCGTTCGTGGCCCGCTACCGCAAGGAGGTCACCGGCTCGCTGGACGACGCGCAGCTGCGCACCCTGGAGGAGCGGCTGCGTTACCTGCGCGAGCTGGAGGAGCGGCGCACCGCCGTACTGGAGTCGATCGAGGCGCAGGGCAAGCTGGACGACGCGCTGCGCGCGCAGGTCCTGGCCGCCGACTCCAAGGCGCGGCTGGAGGACATCTACCTGCCGTTCAAGCCGAAGCGGCGCACCAAGGCGCAGATCGCCCGCGAGGCCGGTCTCGAACCGCTGGCCGACACCCTGCTCGCCGACCCGTCGCAGGACCCGGCGGCGCTGGCGGCCGGCTACCTGAACGAGTCGGTGGCCGACGCGCCGGCCGCGCTGGAGGGCGCCCGGGCGATCCTGGTCGAGCGGTTCGGCGAGGACGCCGACCTGGTCGGCTCGCTGCGCGAGCGGATGTGGACCCGCGGCCGGATGGTCGCCACCGTCCGCGAGGGCAAGGAGCAGGAGGGCGCGAAGTTCGCCGACTACTTCGACTTCGCCGAGCCGTACACCAAGCTCCCCTCGCACCGGATCCTGGCGATGCTGCGCGGCGAGAAGGAGGAGGTGCTGGACCTCGACCTGTCCCCGTACGACGGCGAGGAGGCCGGCGACCTGCCCGGCGCGAGCGACTACGAGCAGCGGATCGCCGCCCGCTTCGGCATCGCCGACCACGGCCGCCCGGCCGACAAGTGGCTCGGCGACACCGTCCGCTGGGCCTGGCGCACCCGGATCCTGGTCCGGCTCGGCATCGACCTGCGCGGCCGGCTGCGCGCGGAGGCCGAGGACGAGGCGGTCCGGGTCTTCGCCGCCAACCTGCGGGACCTGCTGCTCGCCGCCCCGGCCGGCACCCGCGCCACCATGGGCCTGGACCCGGGCTTCCGCACCGGCGTGAAGGTCGCCGTGGTGGACGCCACCGGCAAGGTGGTCGCGTACGAGACGATCTACCCGCACCAGCCGGCCAACAAGTGGGACGCCGCGCTGGCGACGCTGGCCGCGCTGGCGAAGAAGCACGACGTCGACCTGGTGGCGATCGGCAACGGCACCGCCTCCCGGGAGACCGACAAGCTCGCCGAGGACCTCATCAAGCGCCACCCGGAGCTGAAGCTCACCAAGGCGATGGTCAGCGAGGCCGGGGCCTCGGTCTACTCGGCGTCCGCCTTCGCCTCGCAGGAGTTGCCGGACCTCGACGTGTCGATCCGCGGCGCGGTCTCGATCGCCCGCCGGCTCCAGGACCCGCTGGCGGAACTGGTCAAGATCGACCCCAAGTCGATCGGCGTCGGCCAGTACCAGCACGACCTGAGCGAGGTGAAGCTCTCCCGTTCGCTGGACGCGGTGGTCGAGGACTGCGTCAACGCGGTCGGCGTGGACGTCAACACCGCCTCCGCCCCGCTGCTGACCCGGGTCTCCGGCATCACCGGCACCCTCGCGGACAACATCGTCGCCCACCGTGACGCCAATGGCCCGTTCCGCACCCGTAGGGCGCTCAAGGACGTGTCCCGGCTCGGTCCGAAGGCCTTCGAGCAGTGCGCGGGCTTCCTGCGGATCCCGGGCGGCGACGACCCGCTGGACGCCTCCAGCGTGCACCCGGAGGCGTACCCGGTGGTGCGCCGCATCCTCGCCGCGACCGGCGGGGAGCTGCGCGAGCTGATCGGCAACAGCGGGAAGCTGCGCGCCCTGCGGCCGGGCGACTTCGCCGACGACACCTTCGGCGTCCCGACCGTCACCGACATCCTCGGCGAGCTGGACAAGCCGGGCCGCGACCCGCGCCCGGCGTTCCGCACCGCGACCTTCAAGGAGGGCGTCGACAAGATCGGCGACCTGGAGGTCGGCATGGTGCTGGAGGGCGTGGTCACGAACGTGGCCGCGTTCGGCGCCTTCGTCGACGTGGGCGTGCACCAGGACGGTCTGGTGCACGTGTCGGCGCTGTCGAAGAACTTCGTCAAGGACCCGCGCGAGGTGGTGAAGCCGGGCGACATCGTGACCGTCCGGGTGACCTCGGTGGACGTGCCGCGCAAGCGGATCGGGCTCACCCTGCGGCTGGACGACGAGGTGGGGCGCGGCGGCGAGGGCGGCGGGCGCGGCGGCGACCGGCAGGCCCGTCCGCCGCGCCAGGAGCGGCGCGGCGGCCAGGGGGGTCAGGGCGGCCAGGGCGGCGGTCAGGGCGGCGGTCAGGGCGGCGGGCGCGGGCAGGACCGCCGCGACCGTGGTGACCGCGGTGGCTCCGGCGGCTCGGCGCCGCTGGGCAACAGCGCCATGGCGGACGCGCTGCGCCGGGCCGGGCTGGCCGGCGGCGGCGCGGCGGACGACCGCCGCGGCGACCGTCGCTCCGGGCGGCGCTGAGCATCAGAGCGGTGGCCGGTGGCCGGTGGCCGGTGGACACCCGTCCACCGGCCACCACCGCTCCTGCTCCACCGCCGCCGCGCCGGCCGGCGTCACACCAGCAGCTTGTCCTTGGCCTTCTGGTACTCCTCCTCGGAGATCGCCCCGCTGGACTTGAGGTCGGCCAGCCTGGCCAGGTCGTCGACGTGGCTCCGGGCGGGCGCCCCCTCCCCGGGCTCCGTCCCCGGCGCCGGGCCCGCCGCGTCCCGGATGTACGCCTTGAACGCGGCGTCCGCCTTCTGGGCCTGTTCGAGGTCGCGTTGGCCCATGCTCTTGCCGCGCACGATGACGTAGACCAGCACGCCGATCAGCGGCAGCAGGATCACCAGGAGCAGCCAGCCGGCCTTGGCCCAGCCGCCCATGTCGTGGCTGCGGAAGATGTCCGTGATGATCTTGAAGAGCAGGAAGAACCAGAGGATCCAGAGGAACAGCTCCAGCATCGTCCAGAAGATGTTGAGCAGCGGGTAGTTGTCCATGACGGCTCCCGTCGGTGCGGGCCCGAGAGGGACCCGAGTCCCTTCGAGTCATATCACCGGATATCGGACATCGCGGCCCGCTGCTGCGCCATTCCGGTGGTCTTCCGGCCGTCCCCCGGTGTTCACCCGAGGTGGCGGGAACAATCGCGGATCAGCGCGGATGCGACCGCAGCTCGACCGCCAGCTCGATCAGCTCGCCCCACCACGCGTCGCGGCCGGTCAGCAGCAGCCGCTGCGCCTCGGTCGGCTCCGCCGCACGGACCTCGACGACCTGCTCGCCGTCGTCCGGGTTGGTCGGGACGGAGTCCACCGCGACCTCGGCCCAGCCCCAGAGCCAGGCCTTCTCGGGGTGCGGCTGCCACGGCCGGTAGGGCACCGGGTCGTCGGTCACGCAGCGGTGCGCGCCCAGCCAGACCGGCTCGCCCAGCAGCCGGGCGCCGGCCTCCTCGCGCAGCTCGCGGACCAGGCAGGAGGCCACCGACTCGCCGCTCTCGCGGGTGCCGCCGGGCAGGAACCAGTGGTCGCGCTCGTCGCGGCAGAGCACCACCCGGCCACCGTCGGTGAACCCCACCAGGTGGATGTTGGTGACCAGCTCGTCCGGCGGCAGGACGGTGGAGAACTGGGCGTCGTAGCGGCCCCAGTCCCAGTACTGCGGGGCGTGCAGGGTGGGGAAGAGCGCGGCCAGCTCGGCGGCCCGGCCGGCCTCGGCCCGGTGGGCGGCGGCCCGCTCGGCGTCGTTCCGGCCGGCTTCGTCCCGCTCGGCCTCGGCGGGGCCGGCCGGTCTTGGGATCGACGGGGCTCCGGCGCCGTTCGGTGACCCGCCGGCCCCCTCGATGGTGGTGCTGTCGGTGGTGCCGGTGGTACCCGTGGCATCCGTGGTATCGGTCATTCGGTGATCGTAGTCCCGGCCGGACGCGGCAGGGGGGCCGTCTGGTGAGCGATCGTCAACTCCGAGGTGTCGATCGCGCGCGGAACGCGCGCGGCCACCGTCTCCAGTGGCCTGCCGACCCAACTGCCCAGCGAGATCTCGGCGGTGATGCCCGGGCCGAAGCCCGCGATGAGTCCCTGGGTGCCGTCCTCGACCCCGCCCTCGTCGAACATCCGGGCCAGCGCGTCGAAGACCACGGCGCTGGCGATGTTGCCGCGCTCGGTGAGCGTTGCCCGGGAGAAGCGGAACGCGGCCGGCTCCAGGTTGAGGAAGCGGCAGAGGTCGTCCAGGATCCGCGGGCCGCCCGCGTGCACGATGTAGAAGCCGAGGCCGGAGACGTTCCAGGCGTGCTCGACGGCCAGCGCGCGCAGGGCGGGGGCGAGCATCTCCATGGTGCCGGGGACGCGCTTGTCGAGCTGGAAGTGGAAGCCGGTGTCCTTGACCCCGTAGGAGATCCAGTTCTCGGTGTCCGGCACCAGGTGCGAGCCGTTGCGCTCCAGGTGGACGCCGGTGCCGCCGCGGCCGCGCAGTACGACGGCGGCGATCGCGTCGCCGAACAGCCCGTTGGAGAGCAGCGAGCCGACCCCGATGTCGCTGGGCTGGTAGCAGAGCGAGCAGAACTCGCAGGCCACGATGAGCACGTTGGCGCCGGGGTAGGCGCGGCAGAAGTCGTGCGCCCGGTTGACGGCGGCGCCGCCGGCCGCGCAGCCGAGCTGGGCGATCGGCAGCTGCCGGGTGTCGGAGCGGAACCCCATGGAGTTGATCAGCCACGCCGTCAGCGAGGGCATCATGAAGCCGGTGCAGGACACGTAGAGGATGAGGTCGACGTCCCGGGCGGCGAGTTCGGCGTGGTCGAGGGCGCGCTGGACCACCTCGGGCACGCGGCGCTTGGCCTCCCGTTCGTAGACGGCGTTGCGGGCGGTGAAGCCAGGGTGCTGCAGGGTCTCCTCGATGGGCTGGACCAGGTGCCTGGTCCGTACCCCGGTGTTCTCGATCAGCCGCAGCGCGAGGCCGAGTTGCGGGTGCTCGGCGTGCAGGGCGCGGGCCAGGTCGAGGGTCTGGTCGAGCGTGATGACGTGCTCGGGCACGGCGATGGCGGGGCGGCAGAGTGTGGCCATGGGGGAGGTCTCCGAACGGGCAAGTGGCCGATGGACGCGGCCGGGTACGGTGGGACGTCACCGCGGGGCGGTCGCCGGGCGGTGGTCACCGGACGGTGGTCACCAGGCGACCGGCAGGGTCCGCGGGTAGCGCCAGATCGAGCCGGTCTGCCAGTCCAGCTCGGCGGGCGGCACGGCGAGCCGCAGCCCGGGGAACCGGTTCAGCAGGGTGCCGATGGCCACCTGGAGCTCCATCCGGGCCAGGTGGGAGCCGAGGCAGTGGTGGGTGCCGTAGCCGAAGGTCATGTGGGTGGGCGCGCCGCGGTCGAGGTCCAGCTCGTCGGGCCGCTCGTACATCGCGGGGTCGCGGTTGGCGGCCAGGTAGGAGACGTGCACCGGCTCGCCGGCCTTGATCAGCACGCCGCCGAGCTCGACGTCCTCGGTGGCGACCCGGGCGATGCCCACGCCCTGGCGGAACGGGATGAAGCGCAGCAGCTCCTCCAGGGCGCGCGGCAGCAGGTCGGGCTGCGCGCGCAGCTTGGCCAGCTGCTCGGGGTGGGTGAGCAGGGTGTAGGTGATGTTGGAGAGCTCGTAGGTGCTGGTGTCGTGGCCGGTGACCAGCAGGACCATGGCCATGACGGCGAGTTCGTCGTCGTCCAGCAGCTCGTCGCCGTCGCGGGCGGTGGCGAGCGCGCTGATGAGGTCCTCGCCGGGCGAGCGGCGGCGGGCGGCGGTGAGCTCGGAGAAGTAGGCGCGCAGGGCGGCCTTGGCGTTGACCTGGCCGGCGCCGCTGCCGGGGCCCATGGACATCATCGCGACGGCGTGGCCGCGGAGTTCGGCGCGGTCCTCGGCGGGGATGTCGAGCAGCTCGCAGATGGTGGTGAGCGGCAGCCGGGCGGAGAGGTGGGCGACGAGGTCGGCGGGGGCGCCGTGCTCCTCCATCTCGTCGAAGTAGCCGTCGACGACGCGCTGGGTGTGCGGGCGCATCCGCTCCACCTGGCGGTTGGTGAAGCCCTGGGCGACCAGGCGGCGGAGCCGGTTGTGGGCCGGCGGGTCCATCAGGTTGATCGACTCGACCTGCGCGATCGGCGCGGGCGTCATCCGGGGCAGGTCACGGCCGATGCCCGCGGCGCGGCTGAACCGGCGGTCGGTGGTGACCACCCGGACGTCCTCGTAGCGGGTGGCGAGCCAGGCCTCGCCCTCGCCGTGCGGCAGACGGATCCTGGCGATCGGCTCCTCGGTCAGCAGACGCTTGAGCAGGGGGTCGAACTCCAGGCCGTCGGTGTGGTTGAAGGGGCAGTCCCACACGGGGGCGGAGGTAGTCACGGGCTGGTCCCAGGGGCCGGTTCTGCCGCCCGGACGGAGGTCGTTCGAGCGCGGACGTGCTGATGTTGCCCCATCGGGCCGCAAAAGTGGGGACACAGGCGATAGTTCCCCCTATCGAGTGATATGGAGGATTGTCATGCGATATAGGGGAGTTGGGGATGCGAGGCCCGGCGGCCGACGGGCCGGACGGGCGCAACGGTGAGCGCGTCGGCCCGCGCGCCGGCGGTCGGGTCAGCGCGCGGTGCGCGGCCCCGCGCCGTGTAGCAGGGTATCGACGATCCGGGCCGCCAGGGTGTCCGGATCGGCGTCGACGGCCGTCGTGCCGACGTCGCCGTGCAGGGCCTCGCCGATGAGCGCGTAGAAGACCCGGCGCACCCACTCCAGGTCCGCGTCCGCGGCGATCACGCCCTGCTCGCGGATCCGGCCGAGCAGTTCGAGGCAGCGGCCGGCGATCTCGCGGTGCGTCCGCGCGGCCTCCTCGCTGTGGGCGACCGCGGGCCCGAGCGCGAAGCCCCAGGCGGCCTTCACTCGCAGCACATTGGCCGTCGTCCGGTGCAGCGCGACCAGTGGCGGCGCGGTCTCCGGGTGGCCGTCCTCGATGGCTTCGGCGAGCTTGGCGGCGGCCTCGGCGGTGAGCGCGTCGATCAGGGCCTGGCGGTTGGCGAACCGGCGGTGGACGGTGGTCCGGGTGACGCCGGCGGCCTCCGCGATCTGCTCCATGGAGGCGCCCGGGGTCTGCGCGAGGACGCGTTCCGCCGCCGCGAGGATCGCGCGGATGCTGCGTTCGGCGTCGGCGCGCAGCGGGCGCCCGGACGTGTTGCTCATCGTGTGCCTCCAGCTCTGACGTACCGGGGAACGGTACAGCGGGGGAACGGGTCGCCCAATAAGTGAAACAGTGATGTCGCACATCTATGGTTATCCGATACTCTCGTGTCACATCTTGCGAGACAAGGAGCACCACTGTGCGTACGGCCACCACTGCTCTGATCACCGGCGCCTCCTCCGGCCTCGGCGCCGAGTTCGCCGCCCAGCTCGCCGCGCGCGGCCACGACCTCGTGCTGGTCGCCCGCTCCGCCGACCGCCTGCGGGACCTCGCGGAACGCCTCGGCAAGGCCCACGGCGTCACCGCCCACGTCCTCGTCCAGGACCTCTCCGAGCCCGACGCCGCCCGCCGGACGGGTGCCGAACTCGCCGAGCGCGGCCTGACGGTGGACCTGCTGGTCAACAACGCCGGCTTCGGCACCTGCGGTTCGTTCGGGACGATCGACCCGCGGAGCGACCACGACCAGCTGATGGTCAACGTCGTCGCGCTCGTCGGCCTCACCCATGAACTGCTGCCCGGCATGCTCGCGCGCGGCCGCGGCGCGGTGCTCAACGTGGCGTCCACGGCGGCCTTCCAGCCGACTCCGTACTTCGCCGTCTACGGCTCGTCGAAGAGCTTCGTGCTCAACTTCAGCCTCGCGCTGCGCCAGGAGTACCGGCGGCGCGGCATCCGCGTCCTGGCCCTGTGCCCAGGGCCCGTGGAGACCGGGTTCTTCGACGTCATCGGCACCCGGAAGGCCGCGGTCACGGGTGCGTTCACCACCCCGGAGCCGGTCGTCCGGGCCGCACTGCGGGCCCTGGACGCCGGCCGTTCCTACGTCGTCCCCGGCCCGAGCAACCAGTTCGGCGCCCACCTCGCCCCGCGCCGCCCGCGCGCTCTGGTCGCCGCGGTGGCCGAGCGGTTGTCGCGCGGTGTCCGGGACGCGATGGCGGTCTGAGGCCCGCGCGTCCCGGGCGTCAGCTCCAGTCGGCGACGCGGACCGCGCCCATCACCGAGCCGGTGGCGTTGTAGAGGACGAGCATCCGGGCGGGGTCGTCCGGCCCGGCCCAGTTCAGGTAGGCGCGGATGATGGTGCGCGTCCGGGCGTCGACGTTCTCGGGGAAGTCGGTGGCCAGGTAGGTGTTGACGTGGTCGTCCTGCTGCACGGCCCGGTTGAGCCTGGTGACGTGGCCCAGGACGGCTGTCCGCTGCTCCTCGGTGCCGTGCTGCTCGACCCACCGGGTGAAGGCGGCGGAGCCGTCCTCGGCGCCGGGCGCGGACGGCATGGCGGAGGGCGCGTGGGCGTCGCGCGCTCCACCGGGCCGGGGAGGCTCGGGCCGGCTCGCGGCCGGCCGGAACGCGACGACGATCAGCACGGTGGCCGCGACGCCCACGACGACTGCCGCCGGACGGAGCTTCATGCGATTGACCCCCTTGGTCGGAATTCCAACTGACTCTAACAGTGCGCCAGTTCAAGGATCGGTCGAGGGCGGACGGTGCGCCGGGGAGAACCGCGCGGGCGTCGGCGGCGTCCGTGCGGGCGTGATCAAAACCGTGTTGAACGGGCTACCGATGTTCTGGCCCGGACTGCTCGCCTCCCTCGTCCCGGCGGCGCTGCTCAACCGCCCGGTCGGGCGGCTGCTGCGCACGCACTGGGCGGTGGGCTTCCTCCTGCTGCTCGCCCTCGGCGTGGTGGCCACGCTGACCCTGTTGCCGGCGCACCCGCGCCCGCTCCGGGAGGACGCCTCCTGGGCGGGCGTCGTCCGGCACTGCTCGTTCGGCGGCCTCCACCTGCGGCCGCCGGGGGAGTGGTTCGGCTCGCGGCAGGCCGACCTCGCGATCCTGATGTTCGCCCCGATCGGTCTGGCCGCCGCCCTGGCCGGCTCCCGCCGCCGGGCCGCCGCCGTGCTCGTCGGTGCCGCCGCGCTCCCGTTCGCCCTGGAGGCCGCCCAGTACGCCGTACCCGCCCTGGGCCGCGCCTGCGATGCCCAGGACGTTCTCGACTCCCTGCTCGGCCTGGCCCTCGGCACCCTCCTCGGCCTCCTCTCCCGCCCCGCCCTCCGCTACGCGTGAGGACCCGGGGCGGGCGCGAAAATCGCTTGACCTGGGCGTCCGGGGGAGTTGCACTGTGGCGGGCACCACGTGCGGTGGTGCCGTGACCAGGGGAGGCCGCTGTACCCATGGAGATCCGTTCCACCACCGAGCAGGACCGTGACGTCTTCGTCGAAACCCTCCTCGTCCCGTTCGGGCTGGCCCCGGACACACCGGCCGAGGACGGCGGCGGGGTCTGGTGGGCGGCCATGGAGCTGGACCGGGGCGTGCTGGCGGTGGCGGACGACGGGAAGCCGATCGGCACGGCCGGCGCGTACTCCTTCGAACTCACCCTGCCCGGTGGCGCCATCGTCCCGGTCGCCGGGGTGACCGCCGTCGGCGTGCTGCCAACCCATAGGCGCCAGGGCGTGCTCACCGGGATGATGCGGCACCAGCTCGCGGAGCTTCGGGAGCGGGGGGAGTTCCTCTCGGTACTGCTGGCCTCCGAGGCCGTCATCTACCGCCGCTTCGGCTACGGCCCGGCGACGTACACCCGGCGGCTGACGGTGCCGCGCCACCGCTCGGACCTCGCCGCCCCGCGGGCGGGCGGCGCCGCGGACACCGGCACGGTCGAGGTGCTGCGGCGGGCCGAGTGCGTCGACCTCATGGAGGAGGTCTACGACCGGTACCGGCGCACGCAGCCCGGCGCGGTGTCGCGGCCGCACCACTGGTGGGCCCTGCGGGCGGGGCAGCCGCCCATCGCCCCGGCGCCGCGCTACGTCGCCGTCCACCGCGATGCCGACGGCGTACCGGACGGGTACGCGAGCTACTCGCGGGGCGACTACGACCACGTGACCAAGACGCTCACCCTGACCGTCGACGAGACCATAGCCGTCGACGATGCCGCCTTCACGGCCCTGGCCCGGTACGTGCTGCAACACGACCTGATGACCAAGATCGTGTTCAAGCACCTCCCGACCGATCACCCGCTGCGCTGGCAGCTCGCCGACTTCCGCGCGGGCGAGGTGACCGACGAGACGGACTGGCTCTGGGTGCGCCTGCTGGACGTCCCCCGCGCCCTGACCGCGCGCGGCTGGTTCGCCGACGGCGAGCTCGTCCTCGACGTGGCGGACGCGTTCCTCGGCGAGCACAACCGCTACCTGCTGACCGTCCGCGACGGCAAGGCCGAGTGCGTCCCGACCGACCGCGAGCCCGACCTCTCGCTCGACGTCAGCGACCTGGGGTCCATCTACCTCGGCGGCACCACCCCCAGCACCCTGATCCGCGCCGGCCACATCCGCGCCCACCACCCCGACGCCGCCGCCCTCGCCGACACCCTCTTCCGCACCGACCGCGCCCCGCACGCCCTCCACTGGTTCTGACAGGGGAAAGCCGACGGCCCGCCGCTCCGCCCTCGGAGCGGCGGGCAGTTTCTGCTTCAGGCCTCGGTGGTGGTGGCGTAGGTGAGGAAGGCCTGCCGGCTGTCGGGGGCGTCGGTGGCTGGTGGCCCCGACTTGCGGCGTATTGTACGAAATCGTACAGTTCGAAATCGTGAAATCCGAATCCGTACCATCCGACTGGTCCGCCCTGCTGGCGCTCCAGCGGGCCACCCATGCCACCCTCCAGGTGCTCGCCGCAGAACTGGTCGACCTGGACCTGACCGCCTCCGAGATCAATGCGCTGGCCAACCTTGCCGACGGCCGTGGGCGAACCGTCTCCGAGCTGGGCGCGGCCGTCGGCACCCGCCCCACCACGCTGACCAGCGTGCTGGACCGGCTGGAGCGGCGCGGTCACATCACCCGAGGCACCCGCCCGGGAGACCGCCGGGCGGTGCTCATCGCACTCACCCCCTCCGGGCGGGTGGCTGCCACCACGATCCACCAGGCCATCGCCGACTTGGAACGCCGCGCGCTCGGCAACCTGCCCGACGACGCTGTTGTCGCCCTGCGCACCGCCCTGCAAGCCCTGACAGAGGTGTCCTCATGACCCTGCGCGAGCCCCGACCGCAGGTCGCCGATGCGCCCACCTTCGAAGCGTTGATGGCGGAGGCGATGGCGACCGCCGGGCGGTTCGGCCACCGCGAGCACGTCCATCTGACGTGGCTGGCCGTGCGGGAGTACGGCGTGCCCGCCGCGGTCGGTGTGGTCAGCGACGGGATCCGGCGCACCGCCCGCAACGCGGGTGCACCCGAGAAGTACCACGCGACCATCAGCCGTGCCTGGGTGGAACTGGTCGGGCACCACGCGACCGAACCCGACGAAGGTGACTTCACCGCGTTCGCGGACCGCCACCCCGAGCTGCTCGACAAGCAACTGCTGACCCGCTTCTACCGCCCGGCGACGCTGGCCGGCGCGCAGGCGAGGACCAGCTGGGTCGAGCCCGACCTCGCCCCGTTCCCTTGGCGGGACGGCGCTGACCGGCGGGACTCTCCGGAGGAATAGGCGCCGGGCCGTGCGGCCGGGCCGGCGCGGCACGTGCCCGCGATCGGCCCGTTCGCGACCGCCGGGCAGTGGCGCGCCGCAGGAAGTCGCCGGAACCCGGCGCGGGAACAGGCGCTCATCGCTCGGCGGTCTCCGCCCGTACCCACTCCAGGTACGCGGGGCTCCCGGCCGCCACCGTGACGGCGACGACCTCGGGGGTGTCGTAGTCGTGGTGCTCGTCGATGAACCCGGTGAGGGCGTCGGCGAGTTCGGCGCGGGTCTTGAAGTCGATCCGCCACTCGGCCGTGTCCTGGACCTCGCCCTCCCACCAGTAGACGGACTGGATCCGGTACACCTGCGCGCAGGCCGCGAGCCGGGCCCGTACCGCGGCGGTGGCCAGGGCGCGGGCCTTCGCCTCGTCGTCGTGGGTCGTGGTCATCACAAGAAGGTCGCTGTTGTTCGTCGTCATGCCGAAAGCCTATGAGCGGCGGTAACCTACTCACTTACCCAGCGGGGGACACACCCAAGCCGTTCTGAAGTCGCCGTTTATGACACGCACCTGACGACCTGTCGGTCGGGTGCGTTCGAGGGAGTACCTATGTCCCGGAGCCGCAAGCTCCACCGCCTCAGCAACCCCGACACCGCCGAGCGCCGTGCGCAGCGCATGCTGTTCCGGCATCTGCGTGACGACACCAATGCGAACCGCGGCCGGATGGCGCGGCGGGTGCGCGAACTCCAGCTCCTGCTGGAGATGGACCCGATCGAGTTCGAGGGGCTGATCGCCCGGCTGATGGAGTCCACGGGCATGAAGGTCGAGCTCACGGCCCGGTCCAAGGACGGCGGGGTGGACGTCCGGGGCATCGACACCGACCCGTTCCGGGGCGGGAACGTGATCGTGCAGGTCAAGCGGTACCGGGACACGGTGACGCCGTCGGCGGTCCGGGACCTCTACGGCACGCTGCAGCACGACGGGGCCGCGACGAAGGCCGTGTTGGTGACGACCAGCAAGTTCGGGCCCAGCTCGCACCAGTTCGTGTCCGGCAAGCCGATCACGCTGATCAACGGCGCCGAGCTGGTCGGTCTGCTGAAGCACCACGGGTTCCACGAGATCTTCGCACCGGCCTACGAGGAGGCCGCGGGTGCCGGGGGCGAGCAGCAGCCGGCGATCGAGGTGGCCGCCGAGCCGTCCCGGCTGCTGCTGCACTGGACCGGGGAGGAGGAGTACGACATCGCCGCCCTGGTCTGCCAGGGCAACCGGGCGCTCTCCGACGACCATCTCGTTTTTTACAACAACGCCTCGACGCCGGACGGTTCCGTCCGTCTGGTCACCGGCTACGACGACGCCAACGCCTGCTTGATGGTCGACTTCGAGGCGCTCCCCGCCGAGGCCGACCGGCTGGTCATCATCGCCGCCGCCGACACCGAGAACCACCCCGACGCCACCATGGCCGGGTTCGGCGGGCCGGCGCTGATCCTCGAAGCGGGCGCCGACCAGGACGCGGCGATCGTGCACCTGGCGGACGGGGCGGAGTCCAACATCGCGATGCGGCTCGGCCGCTTCGACCGTGACGACGCCGGCAACTGGGACTTCACGCCCGCCCTGGCCGGGTACCCGGGTGGCCTGCGGCAGGCGGTCGTCGCCTACGGCCTGGAGGTCGCGGACGAGGAGCCGGTGGCGTAGTTCGGCGGCCCGCGCAGGAAGTCGGCGGGTCCGACTTCCTGCGCGGAGGGCGGTCGGAACGATCGTGTGCGGCACGCTCGTTGGGCCGGGCATGGTGGTGGTGACGGTGGCCCTGGTGGTGGCGGCGCTGGTGACCGCGCTGTTCGCGGTGGCGGCGGTCCGGAGCGGACGCCGGAGGAGGTCGCGCGCCGGGACGGTTGCGGGCGGCCTCGGTATGACGGCGGTCGAGGAACTGCACGCGTTCTTCAACGCCAACAAACGCGTTCAGATCGAACAGCGCCAGGCTCGGCTGGTCCTGCGGGACGACGAGCACGCCGGCGCCCCGCCCGGGGCGGGGGTCGACCTGGACGCGGGCGTCGCGATGGTCCGGGGCCGGGGGAAAACAGTTCGACCACGGACCAGATGATGTGTCAGGATGCGCCCCGTCTCTTTGTTCGACCGGGGGGTTCTCCTGACCATGCGTCGTTCCACTGTCTTTGCTGTCGCCGCTGCGGCGGTCTCCCTCGTCGGCCTGGTGGGCTGCAACGACGATGCGGCGCCGGCCGCGTCCGCCCCGTCGTCCGCGTCGTCGTCCGCGTCGGTGACCGGCGCGCCCGAGGCCGCGCCGACCGCCACGCCGACGCCCACCGCCGTCGAGACGCCGACGTCGACGCCCACCGTCACCACAACGCCCACCGTCACCGCCACGACGGTGGGCGGGGCGATCGACCCGGAGAAGGCGCTCGCGCTGGCGGAGAAGACGCCGTACGCGGCCACCCAGGACTTCACGACCGAGGGCGGCCCGCTCAGCGCAGTCACCAAGGGCCGGGTCAACCTCAACGGGCCCGTCCGCTCCGGCCGGCTCAGCGAATCCATGAGCGCGGGCGGCGGCGGCGACGTCGTCGGCGCCACCGACAGCGGCCCGACCACCGTCGTGACCGACGACGGCACCACCTACATCAAGAGCGGAAGCAGCTGGCGGAAGTCCCCGCTCGGCGACCGGATCGCCGACTACCACGGCTACGCCAAGGCGCTGCTGGACCTCGGCCGGTCCGCCCGCCAGGGGATGGAGGACTGCGAGGGCACCCCGTGCTTCCACCTCGCCGGCACCGTCGACCTGGAGCGGATGAAGGCGGTGGAGCCCGAGAGCTACAAGATCCTCAAGGGCAAGGGCGTCACGAGCTTCCACCTCGACCAGTGGATCGACGCCCAGGGGCGTACCGTCCGCTTCGACCGGAAGACCGAGCTGAAGGGCGTCCCGATGCGCATCCACGGGACCTTCCGCGAGTTCGGCCCGGTGGAGCGGATCACCGCCCCGGCGTAGCGCCTGGACGGCGGCGGGGTCACCACCGCTCCGGCGGCAGGGTCACCAGGCGGCCTCACGGTAGTCCTTGAGGAAGACGCCGGAGACGGGGGACCCGGCCTCGCCCGGATTCGAACCGACGTGTCCGCCTTGGCAAGGCGGTGCGCCTGCCTCTGCGCTGCCCCTGGGCATTGACCGGGACTGTAGTCGACCGGCGGGGAACGCGCGCGCGAATTGCGGCGGCGCCGGCGACCCCCGGGAAAGGGGGCCGTCGGCGCCGTCCGGTGCCCGGCACTCAGCGAGTGTCAGGGCTTGTCAGGGCTCGGCGGGTGCCGGGGCTCAGCCGGCGTACTGGGCGAAGATCTTCGCGAACTCGTACGGCTGCTGCGGGATGTTGGTGCACTTGAAGAGGCCGCCGCCGGTGCAGGCGTTGGCGTCCCGGGTGGCGTCCCAGAAGGCCAGCACGCCGAGGTGGTGCTGCCGGGCGAAGGCGACCAGCTGCTGGGCGTCGGCCTGGTTGTAGATCTGGTGGTCGTCGTTCTCGCCGAGCATCGGGGTGACCCCGACCGTCGCCCACAGCTGGGCGTCGCTCTTGGCCGGGTACAGCGCCTTGAGCTGGCCGTACAGGGACTGCGCGGCCTGGACGGCGGCGTCGCCGTAGTCGGTGCCGGTGCGGTAGTAGTCCATCGCCATGACGTTGACGACGTCGACGTCCAGGCCCGCGTCCCGGGCGGAGCGGACGATGGCGACGCCCTCGGTGGTCAGGCCCTCGGGCAGGACCGGCAGGGTGAAGGAGACCTTGAGGCCGGGGTGGGCCTTCTGCAGCTTGGCGAGGGCGGCGGAGCGGCGGTCGTTGGCGACGGTGTCGGCGATCGCGGCGCCCTCGATGTCGAAGTCGACGTAGCGCAGGTCGTAGGCGTTCACCACGGCGTCGTACTCGGCGAACAGGGAGTCGACGCTGGTGCAGGCGGCGGCGAGTTCGGTGCCGCTGGCGCCGCCGAAGGAGAGCTTGACGTCGCCGCCGGCCGCGCGCAGCGCGTCGATCTGGTCCTTGGCCCAGCCGGTGCGCGGGTCGTAGGCGTTGAACCAGCTGGCCTTGCAGCCCACGGCGGTGACGAAGCCCATGGTGAAGCCCTTGAGGTTGCCGGACTTGGCCATCGCGGGCATCGACGGGGTGGGCCAGGCGCCCATGTCGATGTACGGGGCGACCGGGAGGGCGACGTTCGGCGCGGGGGTGGTCGGCCCGCCGGTCGGCGGCGTGGTGGTGGGCGGTGTGGTGGTCGGGGGCGTGGTGGTGGGCGGCGGGGTGCTCGGGTTGCCGCCGGGGCCGGTGAGCGTGACGTCGTCGGCGAGGTAGGCGCCCTGCCCGTACCAGCCGTGCAGGTAGACGTTGACGCTGGTGGTGGCCGCGCCGGTGGTGAAGGTGGAGGTCAGCTGCTGCCAGCCGGAGCCGCCGGGCGTCCAGACGGCCGGGTCGGTGACGCCGCTGCCGGTCGCGCCGAGGTACACGTACTGGCCCTGGACCCAGGCGCTCAGCGTGTACGTGGTGTTGGGCCGCACCGTGACGCTCTGGCCGCACTGCGCGGTGTCCGCGCTGGAGACCTCGCCGCGCAGCGCGTACGAGCCGCCGTGCGCGCCGGAGTCGACCACGCTGCCGGCCGTTCCGGTACAGCTCCAGGCGCCCAGCGAGCCGCTCTCGAACCCGGGGTTGCCGAGCAGGTTGCCGTCGGCGGCGCCGGCGTTCCCGGCCATCGTGGCGAGGCCGCCGCCGGCCAGGACGACGGCGGTGGTGAGGCCGAGCACCTTGGTGCGGAGGACCGGGCGGCGGTGCCGGGCAGCGGTGTCGTGGGGCGCGCGTGGCATGGGGGTGCCTCTCGGTGGACGGGGGCCGCCGCCCGGCCCGCGCGGGGGGAGGAGACGCGGGGCGGGCGGCGGTGGAGGGGTGGTCCGGTGGGGGAGTTGCGCGGTGCTGAGCATCAACCTGGACTAGACCACCTGGGCACGTCAAGAACCTCCCGTGCATCAAAGGCACGTCATGGCAAGGCTTACGCGGACCTTAAGGTTCCGCTGTGACCAAGGACTTGAATGGCAGGGACCTGCGGATCGTCTTCGTCGGCGACTCGTTCACCCAGGGCGTCGGGGACCCGGAGTTCCGGGGCTGGGTGGGCCGGGTGATGGCGGACTGCTGGGCGGATCTCGCGGCGCGGCCGGACGCGGTGACGGCGTTCAACCTGGGCGTGCGGCGCAGCACTTCGGCGGACGTGCTGGCCCGCTGCCGGGGTGAGGCGGCGGTCCGGGCGCTGCCCGGCGCGGACAACCGGCTGGTGCTGTCGGTGGGCAGCAACGACGCGGTGGAGGAGGGCGGCCGGGTGCGGGTCGCGCCGGAGGCGTGCCTGGCCAACGTGGCGGCGCTGCTGGACGGGGCGCGCGAGCGCGGCCTCGCGCCGCTGATGGTGGGCCCGCCGCCGGTGGTCGGCGCGGGCGCGCCGCACCTGGAGCGGGCGCTGGCGCTGGCCGACGGGATCGCCGGGATCTGCGCCGGGCGCGGGGTGCCGTTCGTCGGCGTGACCCGGGAGCTGGCGGCGGACCGGGTCTGGGCGGCGGAGGCGCTGGCCGGGGACGGCGCGCACCCGGGGGCGGGCGGGTACCGGCGGCTCGCGGACCTGGTGCTGGGGGGAGGGTTCCGGGACTGGCTGGCGCGGCGTCACCCGGTGGCGGGAACGGGCTTGACCTAGAGCGCACTCGAAGGGACAGGCTGTTCCCCGTTGAGTTGATCCGACCGCGGTCGGCGCCACGCCGGGCCGGCACCAGTGAGGAGTACCGTCATGCGCAACGCCACGCTCGGCAGCGAGGGTCCCGAGGTCGGGGTCGTCGGCCTCGGCTGCATGGGGATGACCTGGGCCTACGACGTGCACAACCGCGACGACGACAAGTCGGTGCGGGTGATCCGGCAGGCGCTGGACCTCGGCGTCACGCTGATCGACACCTCCGACATCTACGGGCCGTACACCAACGAGGAGGTGGTCGGCGCCGCGCTGGCCGGGCCGTACCGGGAGCGCGCGGTGCTGGCCACCAAGGTGGGCCTGGTGCCGGGCAACGACGAGGAGCGGGTGCTGCGCAACGGGCGGCCGGAGCACATCCGCCGGGCGATCGACGACAGCCTGCGCCGGCTCGGCACCGACCACGTCGACCTGTACCAGCTGCACCGGATCGACCCGGAGGTGCCGGTCGAGGAGTCCTGGGGCGCGCTCGCCGAGGCGGTGGCGGCCGGAAAGGCGCGGCGGATCGGTCTCTCCGAGGTGACCGTCGAGGAGATCGGGCGCGCGCAGGCCGTGCACCCGGTGGCCTCGGTGCAGAACGAGCTGTCGCTCTGGACCCGGGACTCGCTCGCCGAGGTGCTGCCCTACACCGAGGAGCAGGGGATCGCGTTCCTGCCGTTCTCCCCGCTCGGCCGGGGCTTCCTGACCGGCGGCATCGCCTCGTTCGACGAGCTGCCGGCGGACGACTTCCGCCGGCAGCTGCCGCGCTTCCAGCAGGAGGCGCTGAAGGCCAACCTGGCGCTGGTGGAGCGGGTGCGGGAGGTCGCGGCGCGGCACGGTGCGACGCCCGCGCAGGTGGCGCTCGCCTGGGTGCTGGCGCAGGGGCGGTACGTGCTGCCGATCCCGGGGACCAGGACGCCGAAGTACCTGGAGGAGAACGCGGCGGCGGCCGATCTGGTGCTCTCGCCGGCCGACCTCGCCGAGCTGGACGCGTTGCCGGCGGCGACCGGCGAGCGGTACTGACCGTCCGGACCCCGCAGGTCCTGGGGGCCCGGCACCCTCGGCACCTTCACCAGACGGCGCACGGGCCGGGCGGGTGGCGCTCCTGGATCCAGACCTGCTCGCGCCCGGTCTCGCCCGGCGCCCGGACCGGCGCGTCGACCACCCGGTCGAGCCGGAAGCCGAGCCGGCGGGCCACCGCGCCGCTGGCGGTGTTGGCCGGGTCGCAGTGGAGCTCGACCCGGCGGATCCCGGGCAGGGCGAGTGCCGCCGCGGTGACCGACCGGGCGGCGGCGGTGGCGATGCCGCGGCGGCCGTGCTCGGCGCTCACCCAGTAGCCGATCTCCAGCGCGCCCGGGCCGATCCTGCGGTGCAGGCCGAACGAGCCGATCACCCGGCCCGGTTCGGCGTCCAGGGCGGCCAGGTAGATGAAGTCGGTGCCGGCGTCCCAGGCGGCGACGCCGGCCGCGGCGAGTGCGGCGGTCCGGGCGGGGGTGGGCGCCTCGGCGGCCCACTCCATCCAGGGGCGCAGGTGCTCCAGGTTGGCCCGGACGGCGGCGTTGAGCGCGGGGGCCTGGGCCGGGGAGCGCCGCCGCAGGGTGATCCCGTCGGCCGGCCGCAGCAGTTCGGGCGGCCGGCCGGGGGCGGGCGCGCCGAGGGCCGGCACACCGGGCGCGGAGGCGCCCCCGCGCGGCGGCGGCATGACGTGGTCCATGACGGCGATTATGTCGACGTCCTGTACCTGTCACCACCGGCCGCCGCCGCGCGCCGGCCGCGCCGGGGGCGCGTCAGAGCCGGATCAGCACCTCGTCGAGCTCCTTGCGCCGCAGGTCCGGCACGCGCGCCCCCTCGGCGGGGTAACCCACCGGAATGACGTACGCGGCCCGTTCCTCCTGCGGCCGTTCGCACACCTCGTTGAGGAACTTCATCGGGCTCGGCGTGTGGGTCAGCGTCGCCAGTCCCGCCTGGTGCAGCGAGGCGAGCAGCAGGCCGACGGCGATCCCCACCGACTCCTTGGTGTAGTACGGACGCGGCGAGTTGGGGCCCTTGTGCACCTCGAAGACGACGATCACGGCCGGCGCGTCCTCCAGGAACGGCTTGTGCCAGTCGGTGCCGATCGGCGCCAGTGCGGCCAGCCACTCCTCGGAGGCCCGGTGCGCGTAGAACTCGCGCTCCTCGGCCTCGGCGGCCTCCCGCAGCAGGCGCTTGCGCTCCGGATCGGTGATCACCACGAACCGCCAGGGCTGCACGTGCGCGCCGCTCGGCGCGGTGTTGGCGGTGCGGACGGCCCACTCGACGACGCCGTCCGGGATCGGGCGCGTCGAGTAGTCGCGGACGGTCCGGCGCTGGTCCATCACGTCGTGGAATGCCTTGCTGCGGGCCTCGGCCTCGTGGGCGGGCACGGTCATGGGGGTGAGCGGGACGGTCGGGTAGGACACGTCTGCCACCGCGCTGTCGAGCGCTGTGCTGTCAACCATGGGCGACAGCACAGCACATGACGGCGGGCCGGGGAAGAGGTCTGGACCTCCCCTCCCGGCCCCGCCGCCGTCTCCCCGGCTACAGTTCGCGGACCCGGCCGCCGCCGACCTCGATCCGCCGGTTCACCGCGACGGTGTCCAGCATCCGCCGGTCGTGGGTGACCAGCAGCAGCGTGCCGGTGTACGAGCCGAGCGCCGACTCCAACTGCTCGATCGCGGGCAGGTCCAGGTGGTTGGTGGGCTCGTCCAGCACCAGCAGGTTCACCCCGCGAGCCTGGAGCAGCGCCAGCGCCGCCCTGGTGCGCTCGCCGGGGGAGAGGGTGTCCGCCGGGCGGAGCACGTGCACCGCCTTCAGGCCGAACTTGGCCAACAGGGTTCGCACCTCCTCCGGCGCGAGCTCCGGGACGGCGGCGGCGAACGCCTCCAGCAGCGGCTCCCCGCCGAGGAACAGCCCGCGGGCCTGGTCCACCTCGCCGACGACCACGCCGGAGCCCAGCGCGGCGCTGCCCCCGTCGAGTTCGAGCCGGCCCAGCAGGGCGGCCAGCAGGGTGGACTTGCCCGCGCCGTTGGCGCCGGTGATGGCCACCCGGTCCGCCCAGTCGATCTGCAGGTCGACCGGGCCGAGCGTGAAGTCGCCGCGCCGGGCGGTGGCCCCGCGCAGGGTGGCGACCACCGAGCCGGAGCGCGGCGCGGTGGCGATCTCCATCCGCAGCTCCCACTCCTTGCGCGGCTCCTCGACCACGTCGAGGCGCTCGATCATCCGCTGCGTCTGGCGGGCCTTGGCGGCCTGCTTCTCGGTGGACTCGGTGCGCATCGCACGCCCGATCTTGTCGTTGTCGCTGGACTTGCGGCGCGCGTTGCGCACGCCGTTCTCCATCCAGCCGCGCTGCATCCGGGCCCGGGCCTCCAGGCCCGCCTTGGTATCGGCGTACTCCTCGTACTCCTCGCGGGCGTGCCGGCGGGCGGTCGCGCGCTCCTCCAGGTACGCCTCGTAGCCGCCGCCGTAGAGGTTGACCTGCCCCTGGTGCAGGTCCAGCTCCAGCACCTTGGTGACGGTGCGGGCCAGGAACTCGCGGTCGTGGCTGATCACCACGGTGCCCGCGCGCAGGCCCTTGACGAAGGCCTCCAGCCGCTCCAGGCCGTCCAGGTCGAGGTCGTTGGTGGGCTCGTCGAGCAGGAAGACGTCGTAGCGGGAGAGCAGCAGCGAGGCCAGGCCGGCCCGGGCCGCCTGGCCGCCGGACAGGGCCGTCATCGGTAGGTCCAGGGAGACCTTGAGGCCGAGCGAGTCGGCGACCTCCTCGGCGCGCTCCTCCAGGTCGGCGCCGCCGAGGTCCAGCCAGCGGTCCAGGTTCACCGCGTAGGCGTCGTCGGCGCCGGGCACGCCGTCCACCAGGCCCTGGGTGGCCTCGTCCAGCGCGGCCTGCGCGGCGGCCACCCCGGTGCGGCGGGCCAGGAAGTCGCGGACCGACTCCTCCGGGCGGCGCTCCGGCTCCTGCGGGAGGTGGCCGACGTTGGCGGTGGCCGGGCTGAGCCGCACCGAACCGCCCTCCGGGGCGTCCAGTCCGGCCAGCAGGCGCAGCAGGGTGGACTTGCCGGCTCCGTTGACGCCGACCAGGCCGATCACGTCACCGGGGGCGACGACCAGGTCCAGGCCGGAAAAGAGGGTGCGCTCGCCGTGGCCGGCGGCGAGGTCCTTGACGACGAGTGTGGCGCTCATGATGCCCCGATTCTAGGCGGGCGGGCACGGACGCCGCCGGGGGCGGCGGCACGCGGGGGTGCCGCCGCCCCCGGCGGGGAGGTCGGAGCGGGTCAGGCCGTGACCGGGGTCACTTGTTCTTCCTGGAGAAGTAGTCCAGCGCGTGCTGGGCGACGTCGTCCAGGTACGGGCCGGCCTCCCAGGTGTTGTCGAAGCCGCCGATGGAGGTGTCCGACACCAGGACCTGCCTGCCGTCCTTGGTGGTGAACCAGCCGCCGCCGCTGTCGCCGCCGGTGCCGTTGCAGCCGGTCATCAGCATGGTCGGGCGGGCCGGGTCCATCGAGCGGCGGGCCGGCTTGCCGGCCTCGCAGTGCTCCAGCTCCATGCCGTCGAAGGGCTTGCCGGCCGGGTAGCCGTAGGTGCTCACCGTGGCGATCTGCTCGCGCGGGGCGTTGAACCAGACCGGCACCGAGCCGCCGACGACCTCCTCCAGCGACTTGGCGCTGCCGTCCGGGTTGGCCACCCTGAGGATGCCGAAGTCGTACTGGCTCCACGGGCCGCCGTTCTCCGGGTCGGCCTCGGCCGTCCACTGCGGGGCGACCATGCCCGCGACGGCGCCCCACTCGCCGTACGGCTCGGCCTCGGCGAGCGAGCCCTGCTTGCCGCCGCTGACCGCGCCGGTGCTGTTGAAGGCCGGGGCGAAGGTGATGTTGGTGTGGTACTTGCCGCCCTTGCCGCCGTGCAGGCAGTGGCTGGCCGTCCAGACCAGGTTGCTCTTCCCCGGGTTGGCCGGGTCGGAGACGACGGTGCCGGAGCAGACGTAGTCCTGGTTGCCGTCCTGGAAGAACAGCTTGCCGTTGACGTGGGCCGGCTTGGCGTACGGGTGGGCGACGGGCTTCATCTCGACGAGCTTGGGCTGCGGGTCGTTCTGGCCGCCGCCGGTGCCGCCCGGCTGGGCGGGCGCGGCGCTGGTCGGCCGGTCCGTCGGGGCCGCCGACGTCGGCTGTGCGGTCGGTTGCGCGGTGGGCTGACCGGTGGGCTGGTTGCCCGGGCCCGGCTTGGCCGGCTTGGCCTTGAGGATCTTCTGGAGGTCCCAGAAGCCCTTGACCGCCGGGGTGATGACGTTCTGTTGGGCCCACTTGTCCCAGTCGTCGAAGCTCCACTTCTTGAGCTCGTCGGCGGTCGGCAGCTTGATCGGCGGCAGACCGCCCGGCTTGCCGGTGGAGCCCGCGGTGGTCGCGGCGGTCTGCGCGCCGGACGGGTCGGCGACCGGGTCGCTGTTGTCCGGACCGCACGCGGTCGCGACGACCATGGTCAGCGCGACGACGGAAGCGCCCAGCGCAGCACGCGTCGCCCGGGATATCGGTGACATCTGTTCTGTTCCCCCTGTGAATGCACGCCACGGCCGCGAGTGTCGAGCGGGTGGCAGGGGAGGAGTCTGCCATGCGCCGCGGACGACCCCCGTCGCCGGACCGTTCCGGGACGCGGCCGTCACCGGATCGGCACGTGATCGGCACCGAGAAAACCGGTTGCACGCCTCGGGGGCCGTCCGTAGCGTGATGCCTGCCAGTCGCCAGAACAGGAGAAGGCCATTGATCTACTGAGGTCCCGAGACACCGCCCCCGCCGCATCGCAGCCATGTCGCTGCCCGCGGTCCGTGAGTGTGCGCGTGCCCGACCTCAGTGGTGAGCCTGCCCGGCGTCCCCCGTCCTTCTGACGACCCCGGGCCCTCCCCTCCCGGTCCCCACCCGCACCCGCGGTGTCTCCCCGTGTTGCTCCACGACCACGTCGGCGACCTTCGGGAGGCTTTCCATGGCACAACCCACCACCTCACTGCTCTGCACCGACCTCTCCTTCGAGTGGCCGGACGGCAGGCCCGTCCTCGACGGCTTCCACCTCGCCGTCGGCCCCGGCCGCACCGGGCTGATCGGGCTCAACGGCGCGGGCAAGTCCACCCTGCTGCGCCTGCTGGCGGGTGAACTCACCCCCACCTCGGGCGTCGTCAGGGCGGCCGGCGAGATCGGCTACCTGCCGCAGGGCCTCACCCTGGACACCGGCCTGCGGGTCGACGAGGCGCTCGGCGTCCGGGCCGCCCGCGAGGCCCTGTACGCCATCGAGACCGGCTCCACCGACCAGCGCCACTTCGACGCGGTCGGCGACGACTGGGACGTCGAGGAGCGCGCCCGCGCCCTGCTCGACCGGCTCGGTCTGCACCGGCTCGACCTCGACCGCACCACCGGCGAACTCTCCGGCGGCGAGGCCGTCCTGCTGCGGCTGGCCGCCCTGCTGCTGCGCCGCCCCGACGTCCTGCTGCTCGACGAGCCGACCAACAACCTGGACCGCTCCGCCCGGCAGCGGCTCTACGAGACGGTGGCCGGCTGGGGCGGTGTGATGGTGATCGTCAGCCACGACCGCGAACTGCTCCAGCACGTCGACCAGATCGCCGAACTGAGGGACAGTCAGGTCACCTGGTACGGCGGCAACTTCGCCGAGTACGAGCGCACCGTCGCCGCCCAGCAGGAGACCGCCGAGCGGCTGCTGCGCAACGCCGAGGCCGACGTCCACCGCCAGAAGCGGGACCTCGCCGAGGCCCGGATGCGGCTGGAACGCAGCGCAAGTTACGGCAGGAAGCGTTCGGTCACCCGCAACGATCCGCACATCTTCGCCGGCAAGCTCAAACGCCAGGGCCAGGAGACCGCCGGCCGGCTCCAGGGCATGCACACCGAGCGGCTGGAGGAGGCCAAGCGCAAGCTGACCGTCGCCGAGGAGGCCGTCCGGGACGACGCGGAGATCCGGATCGACCTGCCCCGCACCGCCGTGCCGGCCGGGCGCACCGTGCTCACCCTGGACAAGGTCCGGCTGCCGTACGGCATCACCGCCGACCTCGACCTGCGCGGGCCCGAGCGGATCGCCCTGATCGGCCGCAACGGCGCGGGCAAGTCCACCCTGCTGCGCACCATCGCCGGTGAACTCGCCCCGCTGGAGGGCGAGGTCGTCACCCCGGTGCCGCTGCGCCACCTCCCGCAGCGGCTCGACCTGCTCGACGACGGGCTGTCCGTCGTGGGCAACGTCAAGCTGTTCGCGCCCGGCGCGGGGGACAACGCGGTCCGGGCCCGGTTGGCCCGGTTCCTGTTCCGCGGCGGGCGGGCCGACCAGCCGGCCGGCACGCTCTCCGGCGGCGAGCGGTTCCGGGCCACCCTGGCGGCGCTGCTGCTGGCCGACCCGCCGCCGCAGCTGCTGCTGCTCGACGAGCCGACCAACAACCTCGACCTGGCCAGCGTCCGCCAGCTCACCCAGGCGCTCGCCGCCTACCAGGGGGCGCTGATCGTGGCCAGCCACGACGTGCCGTTCCTGCGCGGCCTGGGCGTCACCCGCTGGCTGGAGCTGGACGGCGCGCTGAGGGCGGTGGAGCCGATGTAGCGCCGGTCGGTGCGGCACCGCCGATGCAGCACCGGCGCTCCGGCGCGGCGGTCAGCTCGGGCCGGCCCCGGCGGTGAGCAGCCGCCGGGCCTCGGTCAGGGCGGAGTCCTTCAGTCCGGCCAGCTCCTCCGGGGTGAAGACCGGGGTGCGGACGTCCGGCGGGATGCCCGGGCCGTCGAAGGTGCTGCCGTCGCGGGTGAGGAACTTCTCGTTCGGCAGGCCGATGAGCAGGTTGTCGGAGATCAGTTTGATCATGACGTCGGAGAAGACACCCTGGGTGTTCTCGCCGATCCGTACCGGCGCCGGGCGCCGTTCGGCCATCGCCTGGGTGAAGGTCTCGCCCGCGCTCACCGTCGAGCCGGCCGTGAGCAGGGCGATCGGCCCGGTGTAGCGGGTGGCCCCGGCGGCGGGCCGGACGGTGATCGGGTCCGGGCGGGTGAAGGCGGTCGGGTCGGCCGGGTCGTTGCGCGCCACCTTGCGGTAGGCGAGGAACGGCCGGTCGGTGAGCCGGGAGGCGATCCGCAGCCCCAGCGCGTCCGATCCGCCGCCGTTCAGCCGCAGGTCGATCACCAGGCCGTTCAGCCGGTCGGGGTGGGCCAGCAGGGCGTCCAGCGCCCGGTCCAGTTCGGCCTCCTTGGCCTGGTGGGGAGCGTCGGCCACGTACCCGTCGAAGGCGCTCACCCGCAGGTAGCCGATGCCGCCCGGGAGTTCGCCGACACCCAGCCGGCCGCGGCCGAAGGTCTGCTCGGGGGCGACGAGCTGGGCGGCGACCGCCCGGTCCGCCTGCTCCCGGGTCTCGTCGTCGGGATCCTGGGTGCCCGGGCGCTGTCCGCCGAAGACCAGGCCGTACCCGCCGTCGGCGCGCTTGCGCCCCAGCGCGGTGTGCGCGTCGCCGAGCGGTTCCAGGAGGCCGGCGAGGATTCCCTGGAGCGTGTCGGTGTCGGTCTGCGGGGTGATCCCTGCCCGCGCCTGCGCGCCCCTGGCTTGCCAGTCGATGCCCTTGGCGGCGAAGAAGGGGTAGTTCTCCTCGAAGTTCGCCCAGAACCGGTCGAAGACCGCGAGGGCGTCCTGCGGCGCCGGCCGCGTGCACTGGGCCGGCAGGCCGCCGGGCAGCCGGGACAGGTTCCTGGTCCCGGCGGCGGAGTCCTCCCGGTACACCGCCCGGTTGCGCCCCTGGGGAGTGAGCGTCAGCTCCGCGTACGCCTTGCCCGCCCGGCCGTAGCGAACGGCGCCGCCGGGCCCGGGCGTGCCGACCTGCGTGCCGCTCAGGAAGCCCGGGGTGCAGCTGATCCGGGTCACGTCGTAGGTGCGGAAGGTGGTCCCGTGGATCTCGATGATCGTGCTGTACCCGTCCGCCTGCCAGACGCCCTCCAGCCGGTTGACGCCCGGCCGCCCCGTCGCGCCGTCCCCGTCCGGCGCGCCGCCGACCGCCCCGACCGCCCCGGCCGCGCCCGCCGTCCCCGCCGTGAGCGCGAGCGCGACCGCCACGACGCCCGCCGCCCTGGCCATCGATGTCCTGTGTCCGATACCCATGCCGTGTCCTGTGCCTCCAGGTCCGGGCCTCCCCCGCGGAACCCCTCCGCCGCCCATGAGTTGACGGTACGGAGCGGTCCGGCCACCGCACGTCAGCCTGTGGAGCGGTCCGTACCCCGACCAGGGAGGTACACCGGCGGGGGCCGGATCCGACCGGCGGCGTACACCCGCCCGGGGCGGCCTCGGGGGTGCCGGCTCGGTGTCCAACTCCCTTGCGCTCCAGTACCATCGGCGCCATGCCAGCACTCAACATCGAGTACACGGAGCACGAGCTCGCCGCCATCCGCGAGGCGGCCGCCGCCGACGGCAAGAGCGTCAAGGCCTATGTGCACGACCTGAGTGTGCGGGAGCAGCAGCGCCGGGTGTTCGTCTCCCACGCGGTGGCGTTCTGGAACGCGCACCGCGAGGAGTTCGACCGGGAGTTCCCGGAGGACGCGCCGGCCGCCTGAGCGGGGGCGGGAGCGATGAGGGTGCCGCGATGATGCTGCTGCGGGTCGATCTGCGCTGGCTGCTCGACGTCCAGGAGCTGGCCTCGCCGGAGGACCTCAGCGTGCGGGACTACTCGGCGCTGCAGGCGGCCGTCGCCCGGCACCGGGTGAACACCGCGCAGCTGGGCCACGACGCCGATCCGGCCTGGTGCGCGGCCACCCTGATGCACACGATCGTGCTGCTGCGGCCGCTCCCGGTGCGCAACAACCTGTACGCCTGCATGACGACGGCGGCGTACATGCACGCGGCCGGGGAGGGCATCGACCCGCCGTACGGGGCGCTGGTGGAGCTGGCCCGGGACATCGCCGAGGGGCGGGCGGACGTGTTCGCGGCGGCCGACCGGATCCGCGACTGGCGGATCTGAGCACCGGTCCACGCCTGCCCGCTCCACGCTCAGCCCGGCAGCACGAAGCCCGACTCGTACGCGGCGATCACCGCCTGGGTGCGGTCCCGCGCGCCCAGCTTGGCCAGCACACCGCCGACGTGGGTCTTGACCGTCTCCTGGCTGACCACGAGCTCCGCGGCGATCTCCCCGTTGTTGAGCCCGACCGCCATCAGCCGCAGCACCTCCGCCTCCCGCCCGGTCAGCCGCCCGATCGGGCCCCGGTCGGACGGCTGCCGCCCGGTCCGCGCGGTGCCCGGCCCGCCGCCCGGGCCCGCGTACCGCAGGGCCAGTTCGCGTACGGCCGCCGGGAACAGCAGCGAGTCGCCGCGCGCGATCAGCCGTACCGCCTGCACCATCTCCTCGGCCCGCGCCCGCTTCAGCAGGAACCCGGCGGCCCCCGCCCGCAGCGCGTCGTACACGTGGTCGTCGTGCTCGAAGGTGGTGACCACCAGGATCCGGGGCGGGTCGGCCATCCCGCCGACCAGCTGCTCGGTGGCCCGGATGCCGTCGATCCCCGGCATCCGGACGTCCATCAGCACCACGTCCGGCCGCAGTTCGCGCACCAGCGGCACCACCTCGGCGCCGTCGGCCGCCTCGCCGACGACGGTGAGGTCCGGCTCGGCGTCGATCACCACCCGCAGACCCGTGCGCACCAGCCGCTCGTCGTCGGCGATCACCACCCGGACCGGACCGTCGGCCGCGGCCCCCGGGGCCTCCGCGACGTTCCCGCTGTTGCTCACCGCGCTCCCGTCGCTCACCGCGCTCCCGTCGTTCACCGCGTTCCTGTCGTTCACCGTGCCCCCGTCGTTCACCGCGTCCCCGTCGCTCACCGCGCTCCTCCCACCGGCAGCCAGACGGCCAGCCGCCACGTCGTCCCGTCGTCCGCCGGCCCGGCCTCGCAGCCGCCGCGCAGCGCCGCCGCGCGTTCGCCGATCCCGCGCAGCCCGCGCCCGCCGCCGGGCCGGCTGGGTCGCGACCGCCCGAGCGGGTTGGTCAGTTCGATCTCCAGCCGCCCGCCGGCCGGGGCGACCCGCAGCCGCGCGGGCGCGGAACCGCCCGGGCCGGCGTGCCGCAGGACGTTGGTCAGGCCCTCCTGGACGATCCGGTAGGCCTCGCGGGAGAACGCGGCCGGCAGTCGGTCCAGCCCGGGGGCCAGCTCGGCGTCCACCGCCAGCCCGGTGCGGGCCAGCTGGCGCAGCAGGTCGTCCAGCCCGCCGAGGGTCGGTCCGGCGGGCCCGGCCGCGTCGCCGTCCTCCTCGCGCAGCAGCCCCAGCACCGCGTCCAGTTCGGCGACGGCGCCGCGCGCGGTCTCCTCGATGGCGGCCAGCGCCTCCGCCGCGAACTCCGGGTCGGAGCGCAGCACCCGGGCGGCGGCCGAGGCCTGGATGCCGACGGCGCTCAGCGCGTGGCCGACCGAGTCGTGCAGCTCACGGGCCAGCCGGTTGCGCTGGGCGAGCACGGCGGCCCGCCGTTCGGCGGTGGCCAGCCGCTCGTCCGGGGTCGGGCCGAGCAGGACCGGCGCCCACCGCGCCAGCAGCCCGCCCAGGCCGGCGCTGGTGCCGACGATCAGCGCCAGCAGCGCGACGCCGAGCAGCGGACCGGGCAGCCAGCCGGGCACACCCCGGTCCTCCCAGAACCGCACCGCCTTCTCGAAGCCGGTCGGGCGCAGGATCAGCACCACCGCGAACGGCGCACCGGCCAGCGTCATCCCGCTGACCACGCCGCCGAACAGCAGGTGCAGCACGAACCACGCGGCCGTCCGCCGCCGGGCCGCCCAGGACCGGGCCGGGCCGGTGACCACCTCCGCCGCCCGCCGGGGCGTGCACAGCGCCAGGGCCGCCGCGCCCTCCAGCGCCCGGACGATCGGGACCAGGGCGGTGACGGCGGCCATCGGGAGCGAGACGGCGAGCGCGGCGAAGTAGAGCAGCAGTTGCAGCAGCGAGCCCTTGCGCGGATCCAGCGCCCCGAGCGCGACCGTCGCCAGCATCCAGTACGGCATCAGCAGCGCGCCGCCGAGCACCAGGTGCACCCAGCGCAGCCGGGCCCGCCGCCCGAACAGCGCACCCGCGGCCCGCCGCAGCGCGGCACCGCTCCCGTCCGGCTCCCGACCCGCCCCCGTGATCATTTCCCAGACTCTACGTCAGCGCCGCCGGGGGCCTCGGGGATTCCGGCGGCCGGGCCGGCCGCCGCGGCCCAGGCGGTGTCCCGGACGGTGTCCCGGACGGCGCCCGCCGCGGCCCGCTCGACCAGCGCGACCGCGCCCACGGCCAGCACCAGCAGCCCGGTCACCACCTGCGCCGACTCCACCAGCGGCAGCAGCCCCGGCACCGCCTTGCGCGGGTCGGCGGGGGCCGTGACGGACGTCCCGAACGCCACCAACTGCCAGGAGCCCCAGGCGAACACCGACCCGGCCGCCGTCCACACCACCGCCAGCGGCCCGCGCAGCCGCCACCCCGGCCGGAGCCGGAACACCAGCACCAGCAGCGCCGCCACCGCGGCCACCGCCATCACGGCCGTCACCGCGTCCATGATCGCCACGCTCCGGCCGCGCTGCTCCTGCCAGGTCACCGGCAGCCCGGCGCCCCCGCCGAAGGCCCAGTACAGCCGGGCCGCCGCGACCCCGGCGGCGAGCAGCGCGGCGACGCGGGCGAAGGCCCGCTGGGTGGTCAGCGTGGGGGAGTGCGGCAGGTCGCCGATCCGGTCGCGGCGCAGCAGCCCGGCCCAGCGCTCCCGGGCGTACAGCAGGAACCCGGTGATCAGCGCCAGCCCCTGGACGGCGAAGCCGCCGTACACCACGGTGAACACCCAGCTGCTCGGCCCTTCGTCGCTTCCGGGCCTCGCGGCCTCCGGTCCGAGCACCAGCGAGGACAGCAGGAAGAGCGGCAGGGCGACCAGGATGGTGCCGAGCAGCCCGGTCGCGACCCACATCGGGAAGGCCAGCAGCCCGGCCGGCGCGCGCCGCCCCCACGGCCGGACGAACGCGAGCGCCAGGACGACGGCGATGGCGTCCATGCCGAAGGTGAGCAGGTTGAGGAGCCACAGGTCGTCCATGGCGTCGGCGTCCCCGGCCCCGACCGGGTGGCCGGTGAGCCAGAGCAGCTTGAGGGTGAGGTACGGCACGGTCGCCGCGACGGCCGTCCAGGCGGCGGCGGTCCGCACCCGGCCGACGGGGGCGGGTACGGGCGCGGCGGGTGCGGGCGGGGCGGCGGGGAGGAGCGGAAACGTCGAGGTCATGCCCCCACGCTCCCGCGCACCCGCCCACCCGCACCTCCTCCGCCGACCCGATCCGCCTCCCCCGCCGGGGGGAACCGGAGGGGAGGCGGCGGTCCTCGGGGAGGAGGGGCTGCTAGGGGATGATCGGCTCGCAGCCGATCGCCTTGCCGGCGGCGGAGAGGAACCGCGTCCGGACGGCCTCGGTGCCGGGAAGCAGGCGTTGGCTCCTGAGGGCCGGGGCGGGGCGCTCCTCGTAGTGGAAGTACGTCCTCCGGCCCTGGCAGAGGGCCACCACGTCCTCGTTCGAGCTGCCGGCCCACGAGCTCCGGCCGAACGCCGTGGAGTGCTCCCCCTCCGGGGGGAAGTCCACCGCCCGGGGCTCGGTGACGACGACGAACGACGCCACGGGCCTCCCGGTCGGCTTGTCGGTCACCTCGCAGGACCAGACGGGGGAGAAGGCCGTGGTGGCCTGCTGGCGGTACCAGTCCTCGTGGTCCGCTTCGGGTGCCTTGGTGACCGCCATGCCGGGCAGGCCGCAGAGGTTGTTCCAGTCGACCGGCTGCTCCGCGCCCGCCGGGGACAGCGTCCTCGGCGCGGGCGGGGTGCTGCCGCAGTTGCGGTCCTTCGCGGCGAGGCCGGCGAGCTCGACGGCGAGCCGGGCGGTACCTTGCGCGTGGTCGCCGTCCTTCCCGTCGTGGCCGGTGCCGACCGAGGCCTGCAAGCCGGCGGGGCAGCCCTCCGGAAGCAGCGCCCACGCGCCGCCCGGAGTCACCGCACCCACCGCACCGTGCTCGGCGAAGAGCCGTGCCCCGGGGCGGGATTCGGCACCTGCGCTCCGGACCACGGAGATCCCGAAGCTGACGCTCTGCTCGGTGTCCCCGAACAGGCCGAAGCTCACCTTGGCGCTGCAGTACTGATTCCGGCCCACCGCGGTGGGCGAGTAGTCAGGGGACTTCTCCTCGCTGATCCGCCCCGGCCCCAGCGCGGCGTGCACGGCGTCGGTCGCCCGGGGCGCGGGACCGGCGAACGGCGAGGTACTGGGCGCGACCGGCCCGGTGGTGAACCCTGGGTGGACCATGTGCGGCTGCTCTTCCGTCCTCCGGATACGACGGGAGGTCAGCAGCCCCCCCGCCGGGCACGACGGTACCCGGAGGGTCTGTCGGTGTACCGACGCACCCTCCGTGGTCGAGCCCGCACGGACGCGTCACCAGGGGTGCGTCGAGGACGAGGGTCTTGTTACTGAACGGTCGCTTCCCTATCATCGCGAGTGTGACAGCTTTACTGTCAGACTTCGTCGACCCCCGGAGGGGCAGTGGCGTCCGAACGTGACGGCGTCGGGGCCGGGCGCGGCGGACCGCTGGCCGGCGTCCGGGTGGTCGAGCTCGCCGGGATCGGTCCCGGGCCGTTCGCCGCGATGCTGCTGGGCGACCTCGGCGCCGACGTCGTCCGGGTCGACCGGCCCGAACCCTCGCCGCTCGGCATCGAACCGGCGTACGACGTCGCGGGCCGCAACAAGCGCTCGGTGGTGGTCGACCTCAAGGCCCCCGGCGGTCCCGGCCTGGTGCTCGACCTGGCCGCCCGCGCGGACCTGCTGATCGAGGGCTACCGGCCCGGCGTCGCGGAGCGCCTCGGCGTCGGGCCCGAGGCCTGCCTCGCCCGCAACCCCGCGCTGGTGTACGGACGGATGACCGGCTGGGGTCAGGGCGGACCGCTGGCCGCCCGGGCCGGGCACGACATCGGGTACACGGCGGTGTCGGGCGCGCTCGGCCTGGTCGCGCCCACCGCACCCGCCGTGCCCGCGCCCGTGACCGACGCCCCCGAGGGGCCGCCCGCCCTCCCCGCCAACCTGCTCGGCGACTACGCCGGCGGCTCGCTCTACCTGGTCGTCGGCCTGCTCGCCGCCCTGCACCACGCCCGCGCCACCGGCGCCGGCCAGGTCGTCGACGCCGCCATCGTCGACGGCGCCGCCCACCTCACCGCCGTCCTCCAGGGCCTGCTGGCCGGCGGGCGCTGGCAGGAGCGGCGCGGCGTCAACCTGCTCGACGGCGGCGCGCCGTTCTACGCCGTCTACCCGGCCGCCGACGGCGGCCACCTCGCGGTCGGCGCCCTGGAGCCGCAGTTCTACGCCGAGTTCGCCCGGTTGCTGGAGCTGGGCCCGGACGCGCCCGGCCAGTGGGACACCGCCCGCTGGCCCGAACTGCGCGCCCGGATCGCCGCACGCTTCGCCACCCGGCCGCGCGCCGCGTGGGAGACCGTCTTCGCCGGGTCCGACGCCTGCGTGGAAGCGGTGCTGACGATGCGTCAGGCGCACGACCACCCGCACCTGGTGGCCCGGGGGACGTACGTCGAGGTGGACGGCGTGACCCAGCCCGCCCCCGCCCCGCGGTTCTCCGCCACCCCCGGCGCGCTGCGCCGCCCGCCCGGCCGGCCGGGCGCCGACACCGCCGAGGTCGCCGCCGACTGGGGCGTACCCGGCCTCGTCGCGCCGCCGACCGCCTGAACCGCTTACCCCGCCAAGGAGATTGCCGTGCAACGCGACCTCTTCACCGACGAGCACGAGGACTTCCGGGCCACCGTCCGGGCCTACCTCGCCAAGGAGGTGCTGCCGCACTACGACCGCTGGGAGAAGGCCGGCATCGTCGACCGCGAGGCCTGGCTGGCCGCCGGCCGGCAGGGCCTGCTCGGCCTCGCCGTGCCCGAGGAGTACGGCGGCGGGGGAACCGCCGACTTCCGCTACGCCGCCGTGCTGGCCGAGGAGTTCGCCCGGGCCGGGGCCTCCGGTCTGGCGCTCGGCCTGCACAACGACATCATCGGCCCCTACCTCACCTCGCTCGCCACCGAGGAGCAGAAGCGCCGCTGGCTGCCCGGCTTCTGCACCGGCGAGCTGATCACCGCCATCGCGATGACCGAGCCCGGCACCGGCTCCGACCTCCAGGGCATCCGCACCCAGGCGGTCGACCGGGGCGACCACTTCCTGCTCAACGGCGCCAAGACCTTCATCTCCAACGGCATCCTCGCCGACCTGGTGATCGTGGTCGCCCGCACCACCCCCGAGGGCGGCGCGCACGGTCTCGGCCTGCTGGTCGTCGAGCGCGGGATGCCCGGCTTCGAGCGCGGCCGCAACCTCGACAAGATCGGCCAGAAGGCCCAGGACACCGCCGAGTTGTTCTTCCAGGACGTCCGCGTCCCCAAGCGGAACCTGCTCGGCGAGCCGGACCAGGGCTTCCTCTACCTGATGCGCAACCTCGCCCAGGAGCGGCTCGCCATCGCCGCCGCCGCGATCGCCGGCGCCGAGCACCTGGTCGAGATCACCACCGCCTACGTCAAGCAGCGCGAGGCGTTCGGCCGGCCGCTGGCCAAGCTGCAGCACGTGCGCTTCGAGATCGCCGAACTGGCCACCGAGTGCGCCGTCACCCGCGCCTTCGTCGACCGCTGCATCACCGAGCACAACCGCTACGCGCTCACCCCGGCGGACGCCTCGATGGCCAAGTGGTGGGCCACCGAACTGCAGAAGCGCACCGCCGACCGCTGCCTCCAACTCCACGGTGGCTACGGTTACATGGCCGAGTACCCGGTGGCCCGGGCGTTCACCGACGGCCGCATCCAGACCATCTACGGCGGCACCACCGAGATCATGAAGGAGATCGTGGGCCGCTCCCTGCTCGACTGATCCCCGCCTCCGATCTCCCGCCCGTCTCCCACGGCTCTCCGGCGTCAAACCCTCTGCCCCGAAAGGCTCCCCACCGTGACCACCGAAGCGTACGTCTACGACGCGATCCGCACCCCGCGCGGCCGGGGCAAGGCCACCGGCTCCCTGCACGGCACCAAGCCGATCGACCTGGTCGTCGGCCTGATCCACGAGATCCGCCGCCGCTTCCCCGGCCTGGACCCGGCGGCGATCGACGACATCGTGCTCGGCGTGGTCAGCCCGGTCGGCGACCAGGGCTCCGACATCGCCCGGATCGCCGCCATCGCCGCCGGCCTGCCCGACACGGTCGCCGGCGTCCAGGAGAACCGCTTCTGCGCCTCCGGCCTGGAGGCCGTCAACCTGGCCGCCGCCAAGGTCCGCTCCGGCTGGGAGGACCTCGTCCTGGCCGGCGGCGTCGAGTCGATGTCCCGGGTGAAGATGGCCTCCGACGGCGGCGCCTGGTTCGCCGACCCGATGACGGCCTACGAGACCAACTTCGTGCCCCAGGGCATCGGCGCCGACCTCATCGCCACCATCGAGGGCTTCTCGCGCACCGACGTCGACGCCTTCGCCGCCGAGTCCCAGGCCCGTGCCGCCAAGGCCCAGGCCGACGGCCTGTTCGACCGCTCGGTCGTCCCGGTCCGCGACCGCAGCGGCCTGGTCGTGCTGGACCGCGACGAGTTCATCCGCCCCGGCACCACCGTCGAGACGCTGGCCGGGCTCAAGCCCTCCTTCGCCGCGATCGGCGAGGCCGGCGGCTTCGACGCCGTCGCCCTGCAGAAGTACCACTGGGTGGAGGCCATCGACCACGTCCACCACGCCGGGAACTCCTCCGGCATCGTCGACGGCGCCGCCCTGGTCGCCATCGGCAACCGGGAGACCGGCGAGCGCTACGGGCTGCGGCCGCGCGCCCGGATCGTCTCCGCCGCCGTCTCCGGCTCCGAGCCGACCATCATGCTCACCGGTCCCGCGCCCGCCACCCGCAAGGCGCTCGCCAAGGCCGGGCTGACCGCCGCCGACATCGACCTGGTCGAGATCAACGAGGCCTTCGCCGCCGTCGCCCTGCGCTTCATCCGCGAGATGGGCTTCTCCCCGGAGCAGGTGAACGTCAACGGCGGCGCGATCGCCCTCGGCCACCCGCTGGGCGCCACCGGCGCGATGCTGATCGGCACCCTCGTCGACGAGCTGGAGCGGCGCGAGCTGCGCTACGGCCTGGCCACCCTCTGCGTGGGCGGCGGCATGGGCATCGCCACCGTCGTCGAGCGCGTCTGACCCCGTCCTCCGCCCTCCTCCTCACCCTCCTCCGGAGATCCGAACCCATGAGCGACACCACCACCATCCGCTGGGAGCAGGACCAGGACGGCGTGGTCACCCTCGTCCTCGACGACCCCACCCAGTCCGTCAACACCATGAACGACGCGTTCACCGCCGACTTCGAGGCCGTCGTCGCCCGGCTGGCCGGCCTCGCCGCCGACGGCGGGCTGCGCGGCGTGGTCGTCACCTCGGCCAAGAAGACCTTCTTCGCCGGCGGCGACCTGCGGATGCTCTCCGCCGCCCGCCCCGAGGACGCCGCCGCCGTCTTCGAGAAGTCGATGCGGATCAAGCGGGCCCTGCGCACCCTGGAGACGCTCGGCAGGCCGGTCGTCGCCGCCGTCAACGGCAGCGCGCTCGGCGGCGGCCTGGAACTCGCCCTCGCCTGCCACCACCGGATCGCCCTGGACATCCCCGCGAGCCGGATCGGCCTGCCCGAGGTCACCCTCGGCCTGCTCCCCGGCGGCGGCGGGATCGTCCGCACCGTCCGGCTGTTCGGCATCACCGACGCCCTGCTGAAGTTCCTGCTGCAGGGCCGCCAGTACCGCCCGGCGCAGGCCCTCGAACACGGCCTGGTGCACGAACTCGTCGACACCCCCGAGGAGTTGACTGCCCGGGCGCGGGCCTGGATCGAGGCGAACCCGGCCCCCGTCCAGCCCTGGGACGTCAAGGGCTACAAGATCCCCGGCGGCACCCCCAGCACCCCGGCCCTCGCCGCCAACCTGCCCGCCTTCCCCGCCAACCTGCGCAAGCAGCTGGCCGGCGCCCCCTACCCGGCGCCGCGCAACGTGCTCGCGGCCGCCGTCGAGAGCGCCCAGGTGGACGTCGACACCGCGATGGTGGTCGAGGCCCGCTACTTCACCGAGCTGGCCTGCGGGCAGACCAGCAAGAACATGATCCAGGCGCTCTTCTTCGACCTCCAGGCGGTCAACTCCGGTGCCGGACGGCCCGCTTCGGTGGAGAGGCGGACGGTCCGCAAGGTCGCGGTGCTCGGCGCCGGCATGATGGGCGCCGGCATCGCCCACGTCTGCGCCGAGGCCGGCATCGAGGTGCTGCTCAAGGACGTCACCGCCGAGGCCGCCGAGCGCGGAAAGGCCTACTCCGAGGGCCTGTTGGCGAAGGCGGTGGCACGCGGGCGCAGGACCGGGGCGCAGCGCGACGACATCCTCGCCCGGATCACCCCCACCGCCGAGGCCGCCGACCTGGCCGGCTGCGACGTGGTGATCGAGGCGGTCTTCGA
The DNA here is from genome assembly GCF_042887135.1 of Kitasatospora sp. NPDC057965. Taxonomy (NCBI): domain Bacteria; kingdom Bacillati; phylum Actinomycetota; class Actinomycetes; order Kitasatosporales; family Streptomycetaceae; genus Kitasatospora; species Kitasatospora sp. NPDC057965. Next base: position 105,938 of record NZ_JBHVPZ010000003.1, on the reverse strand, counting down.
GAACCCCGAGCTGAAGCACAAGGTGTTCCAGGAGATCGAGGGTGTCGTCGCGCCGGACGCGCTGCTCTGCTCCAACACCTCCACCCTGCCGATCGGCCTGCTCGCCGAGGGCGTGGAGCGCACCGCCGACTTCATCGGCCTGCACTTCTTCTCGCCGGTCGACAAGATGCGGCTGGTGGAGATCGTCCGAGGACCGCAGACCGGGGACGAGGCGCTGGCCCGCGCCTTCGACCTGGTCCGCCGGATCGGCCGGACCCCGATCGTGGTCAACGACTCGCGCGGCTTCTTCACCTCGCGGGTGATCGGCCAGTTCATCAACGAGGGCGTCGCCATGATCGGCGAGGGCGTCGATCCCTCCAGCGTCGAGCAGGCCGCCGCGCAGGCCGGCTACCCGGCCAAGGTGCTCTCGCTGCTCGACGAACTGACCCTCACCCTGCCGCGCAGGATCCGTGACGAGTACCGGCGCGCCGTCGAGGCCGCCGGCGGCGAGTGGACCGCCCACCCGGCGGACGCGGTGGTGGACCGGATGGTCGACGAGTTCGGCCGCCCCGGCCGCAGCGGCGGCGCCGGCTTCTACGAGTACGACGAGAACGGGGTGCGCGGCCGTCTGTGGCCGGGCCTGCGCGAGCACTTCACGCGGGCGGACGCCGCCGTGCCGTTCGAGGACCTCAAGGAGCGGATGCTGTTCAGCGAGGCCCTGGACTCGGTGCGCTGCCTGGAGGAGGGGGTGCTCACCTCGGTCGCGGACGCCAACGTCGGCTCCATCCTCGGCATCGGCTTCCCGGCCTGGACCGGCGGTGTCCTCCAGTACATCAACGGCTACCCGGGCGGCCCGTCCGGCTTCGCGGCCCGTGCCCGCGAACTCGCCGCCGCTTACGGCGAGCGGTTCGCGCCGCCCGCCCTGCTGGAGCGGATCGCCGCCGAGGGCGGCACCTTCGGCGACTGAGCCCGCAGGCCCCTCACCCGGGCGGGGCGGCCCGCTGCTCCTCGGCGGCCGCCCCGCCGGACTCCTCGCCCGACTCCTCGCCCAGCTCGTTGCCCAGCTCCTCCCGCAAGGACCGCTGGAACGCCGTGACCAGCGCCTGCGCCACCATCGGCTGGATGTGATCGGTCAGCGCCTTCATCCGCTGCACGTCGTCCGGCGCCGGCTCGCTCTCCCGGTACGGCTTCCACACCGTCTCCCGGAACAGCCGCTGCAGCTCCCGCGCCGTCGCCCGGCTGTGCTCCACCACCACCGCGCGCGCCGCCACCAGCGTGTCCAGCGGGATCGGCACGTCCAGGATCCGCACCCCCAGCGGCAGCAGCCCCGGGTCCACCCGGAACACCTCCGGGTCCGCCGTCCGCTCCAGCGCCCCCATCGCGGCCAGCCGGTCCACCTGCTCCTCCGACAGCCGCCGCCCGGCCCGCCGCTCCACCTCGGCGCGGCCCGCCTCCTCCGGCACCTCCGGCGTCCACGACGCCACCAGCGCCCGGTGGATCGCCAGGTCCAGCGGCGTGGTCCCGCGCGGCAGCCGCGCCAGGTACCGCTCGATGGCGGCCAGCGTCAGCCCCTGCCGCTGCAACTCCTCGATCAGCCCCAGCCGGTCCAGGTGCTCCGCCCCGTACCACCCGACCCGCCGGGCCCCCAGCACCGGCGGCGGCAGCAGCCCCTTCGTCCCGTAGAACCGGACCGTCCGCACCGTCACCCCCGCCCGCGCCGCCAACTCGTCCACCGTCAGCCGCACCTCCACCTCCGGCCTCCCGCCTCGTAGCAGCACCACTGTGACACCAGGAGTGTGACACCGCTGTCGCACCGGGTCCACGCCCCGAACGCGGGCGGGCCCGCGCTCCGGTGGGGATCGCGGGCCCGTGGGCGGCGGGTGGGTGTCAGGCGGCGAGGTCGGGGTGGTGGCGGCGGGTGACCTCGGGGTGGGCGCGGGTGTAGCCCTTCCACTCGTTGAAGCCGAAGTCGGCGTAGAGCGGGTTGGCCGGGTCCTGGGTGGCGCCGGGGGCGTGGTGGGCGAGCGGGAAGTCCAGCGGTTCGACGTGGGCGTCGAGGCGGGGGTTGTAGAAGAACGGGACGGAGTAGCGCTCGCGGGCGCCGGGCGGGCTGACCACGCGGTGGCTGGTGGCCTTCAGGTAGCCGTCGGTGGCGACCTCCAGCAGTTCACCGAGGTTGACGACGAAGGCGCCCTCCAGCGGCGGGACGTCCAGGAAGGAGCCGTCCGGGCGCTGCACCTGGAGGCCGCCGACGGTGTCCTGGAGGAGCAGGGTGATGAAGCCGTAGTCCTTGTGCGCGCCGACGCCCTGGGCGGCGCCGTCGGGTGCGGTGCCCGGGTAGCGGACCAGCTTGAGCCGCAGGTGCGGGTGCCCGGCGAAGGCGGGGTCGTAGAAGTCGGGGCGGGCGCCGATCGCGGCGAGGAGTTCGTGCAGCAGCGTGCGGGCGACCGCGCCGAGCCGGTCGATCCAGGCCAGCGCCGCGGTGCGCAGCCCGGGGAGCGCGGCGGGCCACTGGTTGGGGCCCTCCAGCCACCAGTACGGGGGCTCGCCGGCCGCGGGCACGTGCGGGGGCAGTTCGGCGCCGATGTCGAGCTGGTCGCGCCAGTCCCGGCTGCCGCCGGTGCGCTCGTCGCCGGTGCGGGTGTAGCCGCGGTAGTGCGGGGAGTGGAGGTTGGCGACGGCGAGGCGCTCGGCCTCGGGGAGGGCGAAGAAGGCCCGCATGGCGTCGGTGAGGGCGGCCGTCTCGGCCGGGGTGATCCCGTGGCCGACGAGCTGGAAGAAGCCGACGCCGGTGGCCGCGGTCCGCAGTTCGTCGTGCAGGCGGGTGCGGTCCGCCGGGCTGCCGCCGGCGAGCGAGAGGTCGATCACCGGAAGAGCGTCGACGGGGGCTTCGAGGGTGGGCTGGTGCTGCTGCGTCATGGGTGACATCCGCTGGGTCTCGTCCCGGCCGGCTCCGGTGGTGACCGGGAACGCCGGGGACGCGCCTGGTGCGGCGGCCGTGCCCGGGGCCGGGAGGGGGGAGCGCGGCCGCTGCGGGCCGCGCTGAGGGGAGGGGTACGAGGTTCAGCCGGAGCGTCGACAGGACATGCTGGTCACGCGGAGCAGGTCCACGTGGCGGCGGCGAACGAGAAGGAGCACCTCACCAGCGTAGATCACCCGTTCGGGTGCGGGCTGCGGAGCCCGCGGAGGCGGGCGCGCGCGGGTCCCGTCCACCCGCCCGCGCCCGCCGTGCCCGCCCGGCCCCCGGCGAGGCCGCCCGGGCGGTTCAGGAGGCTCAGGCGGGCAGCGTCGCCGCGTACGCCTCGATGGCGTCCCGCTGGTACTCGGCGAGCCCCAGGGCGATCGACTCGTACGCGGCCCGCCACGGCTCGTTCTCCACGCAGGCCCGGCCCATCGCCCGGAACTCCTCCGCGGAGACCGGCTGGATCGCGGCGAGCGCCCGGTACTGCCCGGCGACCTCGGCCCGCACCGCCGCGGCGTCGACCGGCTCCCCGGCGGCCATCAGCTCGGCGAGCCGGACCATCAGCGCGGTGCGCTCGCGCTGCCCCGCCTCGATCTCCTCCGCGCTCAGCTCCGCGGTGACCCGCTCGGTGGCCTCGGCCAGCTCGGGGAACGCGCGCACGCCCTCCTCGTAGTCGGCGGCCCGGACTCCCTCGAAGAGGTTCTCGGGCCGGTTGATCGCGGTCATCGGCGTACCGTCCTTCCTGGATCGCTCCAGATCGGAGATCGTGCGGGCGACCGTGGCGGCCAGCGCGTCCAGACGGTCGCGCTCGGCGAGCAGCCGGCGGTGGTGGCCGCGCAGCGCCTCCAGCTCGTCCACCCGGGTGGCCAGGATCCGGCCGATCTCGGACAGCCCCAGGCCCAGTGCCCGCAGCACGAGGATCTGCTGGAGCCGCAGCAGCTCCGACTCCCCGTAGTAGCGGTGGCCGTTGGCGCCGACCCCGGCGGGCGGCAGCAGCGCGATCTCGTCGTAGTGCCGCAACGTCCGCGCCGTCACTCCCGACATCCGCGCCACATCGGCGATCGGCCAGCCGGCCATCCCGTTCTCCCTCACGTCTCTCACCGGGGCCGGTTCCTCCGGCCCTGCCCAGGACGTTAGAGGCTGCCGCTGCGGCAGCTTCAAGTCCGGACCGCCGTCGGCCTTGACCTGAAGCGGACTTGAGATCCGACGATGGTCGGCATGAACACCGACGCGAACACCACGATCACCGCGGGCCCGGCCCGCACCGGGAACGCCCTCCTGGACGCCGGCTCCGCCGAAGCCGAGATCGCCGCCATCCAGCAGGTGGTCGCCACCGTCCAGCACGCGCAGGCCAATGAGCTGGTCGAGGAGTTCGTCGGCCTCTTCCGCGCCGACGCGATCTGGACCACCGGCCACGGCAGGCTGCTGCGCGGCCGGGAGGAGATCGCCGAGTTCACCCGCACGGTGCTGCCCGGGGCCGTCGTGGGCAGCGGCAGCACGGCCGTGTACGAGGTGGTGCACGTGTTCTTCCTCCGCCCCGACGTCGCCGCCGTCAAGGTGCGCCAGCGCTACCTCGACGGCGGCGGCGGGCAGGTCGGGGAGGAGGGCAGCCCGCTCTACGTCATGGCCAAGGAGGACGGCCGATGGCTCCTCACGGCCTGTCAGAACACCGTTGTCCGGGGATCCTGATCCCTCTTCAACGCCCCTTCAGGTAGGCGGCGGCGGTCGCGCGGAGGTGGTCGTGCAGGCCGTCGTAGGCGCGGGTGCGGCCCAGGAGGGACTTGGGGAGCTTGGCGGCCATCGTGTAGTTGGTGTCGCACACGTTGGCGGCCGGGGCCAGGCCGGCCTGGCTGACCAGCTGGTAGGCGTCCAGCAGGTCCAGGCCGAGCAGGTCGGCGCTCCAGGTGACGAGGTCGTGCTGGCTGATCCGGAAGGCGTCCTCCAGGGGCCGGGCCGAGCCGGTGGAGATCAGGTGGTGGTCGCTCTCCAGGCGGGGCCAGGCCGGGCCGCCGCCCTTGATCAGGTCGACCACCACCGTGGTGCGCATCGCCGTCTCGACGGCCGTTCCGCAGACCTCGCCCTCGCCCTGGCGGGCGTGGCCGTCGCCGATGGCGAGCAGTCCGCCGGGCACGTTGACGCCGAAGTAGGCGGTGGTGCCGGCCCGCATCTCGGGCGTGTCGAGGTTGCCGCCGTGCGCGCCCGGGGTGATCGACATCAGGGTCTCCCCGCCGGCGGGCGCGACGCCGACGGTGCCGTGCATCGGGTCCAGCGGGAGTTCGGCGGTGAAGTCGCTGTTGCGGGCCCGGAACCGGCAGACGCCGGCCGCGGTGTCCAGCTCGTACACCCAGACCCGCTCCTCCAGCGGCGCGTGCAGCATCGCGGTGGAGTGGGTGGTGGTGAGCGCGCCGAAGTGCGGGAAGGTGCTGGAGACGCCCCAGTCGCGGGCCGGGGTGATCTCCACGAAGTGCACGGCCAGGGTGTCGCCGGGCTCGGCGCCGGCCACCGCGATCGGTCCGGTGACCGGGTTGAGGTAGGGGAACTCGCAGACCGCGCTCGGCAGGTCGGCGAAGCCGCGGACCCGGCCGCCGAAGCAGTCCTCGGTGGTCAGCTCGACCACCGTGCCGGGCTGGACGGTCACCAACGGGGTGCGTCCGCCGAAGGTGTAGGCGTAGTCCTCGGGCTTGGGCGAGAGGGTGACGACGTCGGGCAGGTTCACGGGGTCTCCTTGCCGGGGGAGGAATCGGGGGTGGCGTCGGAGGCCACCGCGGCGAGGTTCGGGCGGCGGCCGGACAGCAGCAGCCCGGTCAGGACGAGTCCGCCGATCGCCAGCCAGACGAAGCCGAGGCGCTGGGCGGCGATGTCCGCGTTCACGACCACGTACGCCAGGATCGCGAAGCCGATGACGGGGGCGATGAGGTGACGCCACCAGTCGCGGCTGCGGCGGCGGAACACGTAGTGCACCACCACGGACACGTGCAGGACGAGGAAGGTGGTCAGCGCGCCGAAGTTGACCAGCGTGGAGAGCAGCGTGATGCCGTCCTCGCGCGAGGCGGTGTAGAGGCCGAGGACGAGCGAGACGCCCGCGGTCAGCAGGGTCGCGTTCACCGGGACGCGGTGGCGCGGGTGGACCTTGGCGAGGAAGGCGGGCAGCTGGCGGTCGCGGGCCATCGCGAACAGGAGTCGCGAGGTGGCCGCCTGGGCGACCAGGGAGTTGGCGAAGCCCCAGGCGACGGCGGTCGCGGCGGCGGTGACGGTGGCGAGCCAGCCGCCGGCGGCGACGCGTGCCGCGTCGTAGAAGGCGGTGCCGTCCGGGTCGCCGTCGGCGATCAGCGCGGCCGGGTCCGGGACGAGCAGCGAGGCGATCCAGGTCTGCACGATGAACAGCGAGCCGGCCAGCAGCAGCGCGGCGATCATCGACTTGCCGACGGCCTTGGCGGAGTCCTTGTTCTCCTCGGAGAGGGTGGAGATGCCGTCGAAGCCGAGGAAGCTCAGCACCGCCACCGACACCGCGCCGAAGACCAGGCTCCAGGAGAACGTCTGGGAGTTGTAGACCGGGGTGAAGTCGAAGCCGCGGCCCTTGCCGGAGGCCAGCGCGGCCAGGCCGAAGCCGATGAACACCACCAGCACGACCAGCTCGCCGATCAGCATCGCCTTGTTGACCTTCGACGTCATCTCGACGCCCAGGTAGTTGACGGCGGTGTTCAGCAGCACGAAGCCGACCAGCCACAGCCAGACCGGCACCGCCGGCACCAGCGAGTTCATCGCCACGCCGGCGATCAGGTAGAGCAGGCCGGGGACGAGCACGTAGTCCAGCAGGATCATCCAGCCGGACAGGAAGCCGACCGGAGCCGCGATGCCGCGCCCCGCGTAGGTGTACACCGAGCCGGCCATCGGGAACGCCCGGGACATCTGGGCGTAGGACAGGGCGGTGAACATCATCGCCACCATGCCGAGCACGTAGGCGAGGGCGACCATGCCGCCGGAGCCCTGGAAGACGCTGCCGAAGATGCCGAAGGGGGCGATCGGGACCATGAAGACCAGGCCGTAGACCAGCAGGTCGGTGAAGCGCAGGGAACGGCGCAGCTCCTGTTTGTAGCCGTAGCTCTCGATGCCGGTGCTGCTGCCGGTCCCGGTGCCGGTGCCGGTGGGTGAGGCGGGTGCTTCGGACATGTGGGGGCTCTCTTCCGTGACGACCCGTGGCGGGGCGACCCGAGGTGGTGGGGAGACACTAGAGCCAGTTATTTCCAAATGGAAGGGATTTGCGAATCCAGTCCACATGGCGGGCACCGCACCCGGTGGGCATCGCACCTGGTGGGAGGCGCTACGGCAGGACCGTGAACCCGAGTCCGTCGGCCCGCGCCAGGTGCACCCCGTCGCGGGCCGGGCCCAGCGGCGCCCGTGCCCACGCCCGCCGCACCGCCGCGCCGTCCCCCCGCAGCAGCCGCGCCGCCGACCGTCCCAGCCCGCCGTCCGCGACCAGCTCCCCGCGCGCGGCCAGCGCCGCCAGCAGGTGCAGCCCGTCGTACAACCCGACCGCGTAGGCGTCCAGCACCGGCGCGTACGGCCCGAACACCGCCCGGTGCTGCTCCGCCAGCCGCATCCGCCGCTCCTCCGTGAGCGAGACGAACGACGGCATCACGGCGTACAGCGTTCCGGTGCCGTCCCCGCCGTACGCGAGCAGGCTGTTCTCCTCCAGCGCGACGGACAGCCGCACCAGCCGGCGGTCCAGCCCGGTGCGGCGCAGCGCCCGGTTGAACCGGACCAGGTCGGCGCCGATCAGGCTCAGCAGCAGCGCGTCCGCCCGCTCCGCGCGCAGCGCGTCCAGCAGCGGCTCCAGCGTCCGGTCCGCCGTCCCGAACGGCAGGTGCCGCTCCAGCACCACCCGCGCCCCGGCCCGGGCCACCGCCTCCCCGGCCGCCCGGTGCATGGCGTACGGCCAGATGTAGTCGTTGCCGACCAGCGCCCAGCGGCGCAGCCGGTGCCGCTCGGTGAGCCGCTCCACCACCCCGTCCAGCTGGCGCGCCGGGTCCGCCCCGGTGCAGAACACGCCCGGCAGCCGGGCCCCGCCCTCGTGCGGCGGCGTGTACACGTACGCGGTCCGCCCGGTGGTGACCGCCTCCAGCGCCCGGTGCACATCGCTGGAGTGGCAGCCGGCCACCGCGTCCACCGCCCCGGCGTCCAGCAGCAGCTCCACCTCCCGGGACACCGCCGCAGGCGTGCCGCCGCCGTCCACCAGCACCAGCTCCAGCGGCAGCCCGCGCACCCCGCCGCCGGCGTTCACCTCGTGCGCGGCGAGCAGCGCCCCGTCCAGGGCCGAGGGCCCGGTCAGGCCGAGCGTGCCGGACTGCGGCACGACCAGGCCCACCCGCAGCGCCGGCGCCTCCCGGGGGAGGTACCGCGCGTCGAGTGGCTCCAGCAGCTTCACGTCGGCGGTCATCGCTTGCGAGTATCGTCATGCCAGCCGATCCGGCCAAACGGGACCGAACGAGGACCGAACGGCCGGAACCGGCGACCGGGACCAGCGACGGGGAAAAGAGACACGGCCATGACACCACCAGCCACCACCCCCGCCACCACCCCCGAGGCCGCCTCCATCGACCAGCCGCTGCTGATCGAGCTCCTCACCGTCGCCCAGCGCCGCCTCGCCCGCGACCTCGCCGCCCGCCTGGAGGCCGAGGGCTGCACCCTCGACCAGTGGCGCGTCATGCGCGCCCTCGCCGAGGGCACCGGCCGCTCGATGGGCGAGCTCGCCCAGGCCCTGCTCATCCCGCAGGCCAGCCTCAGCCGCATCGTCGACGCCCTCACCGAGGCCGGCTGGGTCTACCGCCGCCAGGACGAGCGGGACCGCCGCCGCGTCACCGCCCACCTGTCCCGCGTCGGCCACGCCCGCCTCACCCGGCTCGACGCCCTCGCCGCCGCCCATGACGCCGCCGTCCGCACGGCCTGCGGCAGTCACGACCCCGGCCCGCTGCTGCGCCACCTCACCGGGGTGTAGCCGGTACGGCGACCGGCTACACCCCGGTGAGCCGCGGTTCAGCCGTTGTGCGTGCCCTGCTTGCCGGGCACACCGTGCTCACCCTGATCACCGTGTCCGCCGTGCTCGCCGCCCGCCGCCGCGGCGTGCGGGAACGGGCAGCCGCCGGAGGCGGACCCGGTGCCGGCCTTCTCCTCGAAGGTCCCCAGGTCGCTGATCCGATAGCCGTACGGATACCCGGGGTAGCTGCGCACCTGCCAGCCGTCCCGCCCCAGGTGCGGCCTGCGGCGCGGCGGCAGCAGCCGTACGAAGCGCCCGCGCAGCCGCATCCCCTCCCGGACGGCGCGCCGCAGCGCGGCCGGCGGGGCCGGGTAGCCGAACGCCTCGCGCAGCGGGTCGTCGAGCAGGCAGAGCGAGGAGATCCGCATCGACGGCCGCAGCGGCGCCGGGTACCAGGAGACCATCAGGCCGAGCGTGGCGTCGGAGACCGCCCGGCTGCCCGGGTCGAAGGCGAAGTGCTCGCGCTCGTAGTCGTCGAGCAGCCGCTCGAACTCCTCGTACGTCTCCGGTACGCCGCTCAGGCCCATGTGCCGGCCCAGTTCGCGGTAGTAGTTGACCGAGGCCCGGATCTCGTGCGGGGACAGCTGGCGCCAGCCGTAGTCGTCCATCCAGCGCTTGGGCGTCACCACGAAGGTGGCGAGCACGTACCGGAAGTCGTCGTTCGTGATGTCGTACCGGCGGTGCATCTGGTTCATCCGGCGGATCGCCTCGCGCCCCTGGGAGGAGTCGAAGCCGTGCTCGATCACCGCCTCCAGGATCAGCGTGGTGTCGTCGTAGCGCTTCTGGGCGCGGCCGGTGAACTCGCCGGTCCGGGCGAGCAGCCGGCCGATGCTGGGGACGGCGTAGGTGCGGTAGAGCGCGAAGCTGAGCGACTGGGTGTAGTCCCAGGGAAACTCGTACCAGCTGCTGATCCGGTAGATCTCGGTGAACTCGGTCTCCGGGTCCATGCGCTGAATCTTCTTCAGCCAGTCGTATCGCTGCACGGATCCCGACCCTAGGGGCCGTCCGGGGCCCGGTCAACGGCGGCGCTTCCCGGGGAGCCGCTCACCTTCCCCCCGGAGTTTCCGCCGGGGACGTCGGGACCGCGCGGCCCAGCGGGAGGAGGTACTGGATCGGCTCGTCGAGGTCGTCGAGCGAGAGCAACTCGTGGGCGAGGTCGTCGAAGAGCCCGCCCAGGGGCGTGGTGCCGAGGCCGAAGGCGGTGGCGGTGAGGAGGAGGTTCTGCGCCAGGTGCCCGGCCTCGACGAGGCCGAGACGCAGCGCGCGCAGGCCGTAGCGGCGCCGCAGGTGGCCGAGGTCGAGGTGGATCGCCAGGACCGCGGGCGCCTCGTCCACCATCAGCGCCTGCGGGTCCGAGGCCGGGCGGGAGAGGTAGTAGGAGAGGGCCTTGAGCTGGTCTGGTTCGGGCGCCGGGCCGATCGGGCGCAGGCAGCGCAGCGTCGGGACGCAGTGGTAGGTGCCGGCCGGCAGGCCGTCGACGGCGAGGGCGAGCAGCCGTACCCGGACGGCGTGCATGCCGCCCGCGCTGGGGTAGGGGCGGTCGCCGGTGGGGCGGTTCGGCGCGCAGGCGGACCAGAGCAGGCCGCCCAGCTCGCCGGCCGTGAGCGGACCGGTCAGCCGGCCCCGGGTGGAGCGGCGGCCGAGCAGCGCGTCGGCGAGGGAGACGGCCGGCAGCGGGTCGGCGGGCAGCGGCACGTCGTGCGGGGACGGCCGCGGCGCCTCGACGGGCGGCACCTCCGGCAGCGCGGTGTCCTCGGGGCGCCCGATCTGGAACTTGCTGCGTTCCAGGTACTGGAAGTCCGGGGCGTCCGGACCCTGGGGGAAGAAGCCGAACGGCCGGTCCGTCTCCAGGAGCGTCCGGCCGGCGAGCCGGCAGACCGCGCGCTCCTCGTCCGGCCCGACCCCCAGCCGGTTGAACAGCATGTGCAGCTGCGAGGCCCACACCTGGAAGAGCTCTTGCCCGGACGCCTCCGGCGCGCCGGACCGCATCCGGGCGGCGGCCTCCACGACGTGGGCCGACCAGTCGCCGAGCCAGGGCGCGGCGGTACCGGTGTCGAGCGCCTCGCGCAGGGCCGCGGCGCGGCGGGCCAGGGTCTGCCGCTGCTGGGCGAACACCGCGTTCACCCTGCTGTGCACGGCGGCCCCGGGCAGCGGCCGGAACTCCGTCACCCAGCGCCAGGAGGCGGAGTGGCGCCGCAGCCAGCGGGCGGCGGCGAGCTCGTCCATCCCCAGGGCGTGGGCCGTGGTGTGCGCCAGGTCCAGGGCGGGCGACAGCCGGGCGCCGGGGGCCGGGCCGAGGGCGCGCAGGGCCCGGACCGCGGTGCGGGTGGAGTGGGTGAACAGCTCCTCGGCGACCGGCAGCAGCGCGGGCCCTCCGTAGCGCTCGGTCTCCGGTTCGTACGGGACGGCCGTGACCTCCCCGTGCCGGGCCGCCCACGGACCGTCCGGCGGGGTGCGGAGGGAGGCGAGCCGGGTGAACTCCTTCGCGAGGGTGTCCGCGCGCCCGGCCGTCCCCCGGAAGCGGATCCGCAGGTGCGGGCCGCCCTCGCCGTAGCGGATGAAGAACCAGTCGGGGTCCGCGTCGCGGTCCATCAGCGGCGCGAGGTCCTCGGTGACGAAGGCGTCGGTCTCGTGGGCGGGCAGCGGCAGGGCCAGGTGCAGGCTCTGCCAGGGGGCGGCCGGCGGCTGTCGGGTCGTCATCGCGTCCTTCCCGGACGGCAGGGGAGTCGGGCGGGGGAACCGGGCGGTTCGGCGGGTCAGGGGAACGGGTGCGGGTGCAGCGGCAGGTCCTCGTGGCGCAGCGGGCGCGGGGTGCGGCCGAGTCGGTGCGGGACCTCCAGCAGGCGGGGCAGGCCGTGGGTGCGCCGGTTGGCCTCGCCGAAGGTCATCGGGAGCGTCCCGGGGACGATCACCTTGGCGCAGTACAGCCCGAGCCGGTCGCGCACGCCGGGCTCGTCCTGGCGGACCACCACGACCTCCAGGCCCTCCCCGGCGAGGCGGCCGACCGTCCGGTCAAGCAGGGCCGTCAGATCGCCCACCGGCTCGGGGGCGCCGGGCCAGCGCTCCTGCCACGGCACCGGGGGCGGGCCGGTGAACAGGAAGTCCAGCCGGGGCTGCGCTTCGGGCAGGGTGTTGAGGCCGACGTGGTCGTCCAGCACGACGACCAGTTCGGGCCGCTCCAGCATCGCGCGCAGGCGCCGCCGGTCGCGGGCACTGCCGTCGGTGGTCGGGCGGCGCGGTTCGTCCTGGACGTTGGTGACCACCTCGGCGACGGCGGAGCGGATCGCCGTGCGCGGGTCGTGGTGGGCGCCGGCGGCCAGGAAGACGCGAGGCGCGTCGGGGTGCGTGCCCCGGTAGCGGCAGAGGGCGAGCACGGCCGGGACGCCGAGGTCGTTGGTGGCGTCGAGCAGGGTGAGCCGGTAGCCGAGCAGCTCGGCGCGGTCGGCGAGGTCGGCCGTCTCCGGGTCGTCGAGGGGGACGGTGACGGCGGGCAGCGGGGTGCGGGCGTACCAGGCCATCAGGAAGGCGTCGCGTTCGGCGATCTCGAACAGGCCGTACAGCGCGGCCTCCTCGGGACTGTTGCCCAGGCCGCAGCCGTTGGAGGACTCGTGCGCCACCCGGGGGCGGTCGCGGTCCGGCGGGTCCCAGTAGACGAGGTGCTCGGGGACGGCGACCGGGCGTCGGTGGGTGAGGGACCAGCCGTGCACCCAGTCGAGTTCCAGCTCCGGGGTGAAGGGGACGGTGGTGCGGTCGGGGTGGTCGCCGGGGTCGGGCAGGCCGAGCCGGACGGGGTCGAGGACGGCCTCGGGCCCGCGTGCGGCGACCAGCTCGGCGTAGGAGGCGCGCAGGGCGGTGCGGCGGCCGAGCGGGCGCATGCCCGCGAGTCGCTCCACGCCCTCGAACAGGGCCACGCGTTCGCTGGAGCGGAAGTCCGTCGAGCGTCCGTAGCCGCCGTCCTCCTCCGCCCGGCCGTCGGTGACCAGGGCGCTGGTGAGGGCGAAGGCCGAGTCCTCGGTGCGGTAGAGGCGGCGGACCGGGCCGAAGCGCTCGTCGTGCAGTTCGGCGCGCAGCCGCTCGGCGGTGGTCCGCTCGTTGGCGCCGCGCAGCACGGCGGGGTCGGGCAGCGGGCGGGGCGTGCCGGGCAGGCGGGCGGCGTCGGGGGAGTCCTCGGGGAGCGGGTGGCAGACGGCGCAGCCGCCGACGGGGCGGACCCGGTGGGTGGACCAGGTGGCGCGGTCGCCGTGGACCAGGTGGACGGTGGCGTGGGTCGGGCCGCCGACGGTGCCGCCCGGGCCGGTCCCGGAGGGGGCGTCGGTGCCGGCCGGGGCGTCGGTGCCGGGCCGGTGAACGGGGTCCGCCCGGTCGTCGGCTTCGGCGAGGTCGGCGGCCAGGGCGAGCACCGCCTCGGAGAACGCCGGGGTGCCGGTGCCGGCGAGGGCCAGGGCCGGGCTCTGCCAGGGCACCCGGCCGCCGGCGCTGGCGAGCCGCTGGAACTCGGTACAGCTCAGGCAGGCGGGCGAGCCGGGGTGGAGGACGGGCCCGATGACGGTCAGCGCACCGTCCTCGCGCACCGGGACCAGCCGGACGGGGTGCGCCAGGGCGTGCCGGCTGAGCCGTTCGGCGAGGCCGAGGGTCCAGGCGGTGAGGTGGACGAGGGCGGTGCCGCTCGTGGTCGCGAGGGCCTGCTCGGGGTCGAGGACGGGTGGATCGGTGGCGGTCACCGGCGGTCTCCCACGGGCACGAGGACGGTGAAGCCGCAGCCCGCAAGGGCGTCGGCCGGTGGGTGGGCGGCGGCGGTGCGGGGCTGCCAGGGAGCGGTGCGCAGTCCGGTCAGAGCCTGCAGCGCGGTCTGCAGGTCCGCCTCGCGGTCGGCGAGTTCGGCGAGCCAGCGGGCGGTCCAGCCGCCGTCCATCCAGTCGGCGAGCGGCCGTCCGGCGGCGGCCAGCGGGGCGGCGGCGCCGTCGAACACGGTGTGGTGGACGCGGGCCGGGCCGAGGTCGCGGGCCGCCAGCCGGGTGAGGGCGCCCAGGGCGGCGACGGCGACCGCGTCGGCGGCGGTGGCCTCGACGGCCGGGCTCCCCTCCGCGGTGGCCAGGAAGGCGGAGCCGGCGAGCCGGCGGACCGTGAGGTCGGCGTTGCGGCCGAGGCGCCGGGCCAGGGCCGCCGTCCAGTGCCGGGCCTGCGGGTGCTCGCGCCACCGGGCGCCGGGCTGCGCCTCGTCAGCGGTGGAGGCCGCGGGGTCGGCGAGGTCGGCGAGTTCGGCGAGTTCGGCGAGGGCGGCGCGCCGCAGGGCCCGGCCGAGGGCGTGCGCGGGCCCGGCGCCGACCGTGACGGGGGGCGCGGCACCGGCCGTACCGGCGGCACCGGGATCGACGGCCGCCAGCTGGAGTTCGGCGGCCCGGACGGCAGCCGCCAGCCGGGCGAGGTCGGTCCGGGCGGCCCCGGCCACCAGCAGCCCGTCCGGCGTCCGGCAGGTCGCCAGGGCGGTGGGCAGCTGCGGAAGGTCGCCGGGAGCGGGCGCGTCGAGCACGCCGAGCAGCGGGTCGCCGAGCGCGGCGACCCGGCGCAGGGCCGCGTCGAGGTCCTCGGGCGGCTCACCCGCCGGGCCGGGCCCCGCCGCCCAGGGGCGGTGCTCGGCGTGCGGCGGGCGGGTCCCGGCGACGAGGACGGCGGGGCGGCCGGGGAGCAGCCGGGGGTTGTCCGCCGGGTCGCCCGGGTCGGGCAGACCGGCGACGGCGCACAGCAGCCGCTGGGCCGTCGCGGCGGCGAGCAGCGGCGGAAGCGTCCTCGGGGCCGGACCGTCGTGGCCCCGGGCGGAGTCGGGGTGCAGCCGCTCCGCGAGGGCGGCGAGATCGGCACGGGTGCGGGTGGGATCGGCGGGCGCGGTGACGAACCCGCCGTCCGCTCCGCACCGCAGTCCGACGGCCACCGGCGGTTCGCCCGCGACGACCAGGACCTGTCCGGCGGGCAGCGAGGCGTCGGCGACGACCGTCGGCCGCGCCCCGCCCCGGGCGAGCGCGCGTGCCACCGCGTGGGCCGTCCCGTCGTCCGGGTCCGCCGCGGCGACCACCGGGCGCGCGGCGGCGAGGGCCGTCGCCGCCGCGCCGGGGTGCTCGGCCACCGAGCCCGGCCAGGGCGGCGGTTCGGCGTCGTCGAACCGGTCGACCAGCAGACCGTGCTCGCGCAGGCGGGCGGTGACGGTGGCCAGTGCCGCCTCCAGCTTCGGGTGTCCGGCCATCGGATGCGGCTGTCCCGTCGCGGCTCCGGGCCGTCCCGCGTCCGGCTCAGGCCGCGCCGGATCCGCGTCGGCGGGCGGACCGCCGGCGAGCCGCGCGGACAGGACCTCCCACAGCGCCGGCAGCGAGCGGCTGCCCTCCAGGGTGAGGCTGGTGCGGCGGCCGCGCAGGTGCAGCCCCTCCCGCAGCGGGGTGACCGCCACGCCGGGGCGCAACCGCGGCCGGCCGGCGGCCGGTTCGGCGGTCATGCCGCCCCCTCGGTCCGGGCGATCACCGCGCCGATGTGGTCCTGCCACCGGTGCCCGGTGAGCTCGGGCACGGTGCGCACGACGAGGTGGGCGGCCAGGTAGCGTTCCAGCGGCCGGACGTCGCAGATCGCGAAGAGCCGGTACAGGGCGTTGGTGGTGGTCCGGTAGATCAGGTAGTCGGTGCGGTTGAACAGCGTGCCGTCGGGGTCGCTGCGCGCCACCATCCGGTGGAACTCGCTGTAGCGGGTGCGCAGGCCGAAGTCCCAGCGTTCGGCGACGGCCGGGTCGCCGAGGGCGAGCGCGCGGGCCCGGTACTCCTCCCGGTGGCCGGAGAGGTCGGCCCCGGCCGCGAGCAGCCGCTCGGCCCGCTGCCAGGCCGTCGCCGACCAGTGCGCCCAGTCCCGCTCCCAGCTCCGGATGTCCCCGGCCGTGACGCGCCGGACCAGCTCCGTGACCGCCGGGCCGCCGCGCTCCCCGTGCCGGTCGAAGGCGGCGCGCAGGCGGCCGTCCGGGTCCTCGTGGACGAGGAAGTCCTCAAGGTGGGAGAGGAAGGAGTAGTGCCCGCCGGCCAGCCCGTCCGGATGGGTGCTCGCGTGCGCCGCCAGCGCCGTGACCACCAGCCGCACCCGGGCCTGCGCGGTGTCGCCGTGCTCGCCGAGGAACCGGCAGGCCGAGGTGACGGACGGCAGCCCGGCGCGCATCAACTCGTCGCGCAGCGCGGCCGGTTCGTCCCCCAGCAGGGCCCGCAGACCGGCCTGCGCGGCCGGCTCGACGGGAGCGACCCGGACGGTGTTGTCCGGTACCAGCGGGCCGTACGGCGGCGCGATCAGTTCGGCCCGCCCGGCGACGGCGGCCTCGGCGAGCAGTCGCTCCTCCGTGCGGTTGTCGACGGAGGGGTGCGCGGCCACCCACGCCCGCAGTGCCTCGGAGGACTCCTGTGCCACGGCGGCCACCCGCTCGGCCGGTCCCTCCAGCCGCAGCCGCAGGTGCGGGCCGAACCGCCAGTGCCGTTCCACGTGGGCGCGCAGCCCGCGCTCGGTCGCCCGCCGGGCCAGCGGAAGGACGGCCTCGCGCAGGGCGGGCGCCTTGGTGGGCCGGTAGTAGTACAGGATCACGTCGACGGCGGATCCGGGCGTCCGCCCGCTCGCGGGCCCGGTGACGGGTCCGGGCGGGGGTTCGGGCAGGGCTTCGGGCACGGCTTCGGGCAGGGGGTCGGTCAGGGGTTCACGCGCGGGTTCACTCATGGGCTCGGTCATCGGGCGACTCCTCGGCGGCGCACCGGCGGTGCGGAGACGGGGTGGGCAGGGGGACGGGCGCGGTGGCGGTCCGGGCCCGGCGGTAGGTCTCCGCGACGAGTTCGACCGCCCGCGTCGGCTCGGTCTGTCCGCCGATCAGGGGCAGCGCCTCCTCCAGCACGACGCCGTGCGGGTGGCGGGCGAGCCACCGGTCCAGGTGCCGGAGGTGGAGCGGATTGCCGAGGTCGACGGGCTGGGGCTTGGACGCCCGCAGCCGGTCGAGGAGGGCGTCGACGGCCGCGCCGTCCTCGGCGGGCCGCGTCAGGGGGTGGACGAAGAGCTGATCGGGCAGGCCGAGGCGGGCGCGCCAGCGGGCGACGGCGGCGACCGGGACGCGGTCCGGGCCGGGGGGACCGGCGGGGTCGGCGGCGAGGTCGGCCCGCAGGGCGTCGACGACCCCGGCCGGGAGGAGCCAGCGGCTGCGGGCGAGGACGACGTGCCGGTGCCGCAGCCGGGGCGTGCGGGTGACGGTGCCGCCGGGCGCGGGCAGCGTCGTGCGGGGCAGCAGCGGCTGGAGGACGACGGCGCCGTTCGGGTGGTCCGCGAGCAGCGGCGCCAGCCGTTGGGGCAGCAGGGCGGGGGAGAGGAAGCCCAGGTAGAGGACGTCGAGGTACTCGCCGGTGGAGCGGAGCCGGAGCCGCAGCTGGTCGCCGTCGACGTCGTGGACGAGATCGAGGTCCGCCTCCGCGAGGGCGGACCACCGGCGGTCGGGCCCGATCTCCTCGGGGAGCAGCAGCGGGTGCAGATTGGCGTTGAAGCCGCCCACCGGCCGGATCTGGGCGGCCCGCGCGTCCGCGCCGAGGCCGTCGCGGACCTGCCGGGCGACCTCGGCCGAGGCCTGCGGCGCGGTCGCGTCGAGGAACCGGCTGGTGAAGCGGCCCCAGCCGCCGTAGATGTGGTTGACGCACAACAGGCCCTCGGACGGCTCGCGTTGGACGAACCAGGAGTAGCTGAGCGGCCGGGCCGCCGTCCAGGCGGGCAGTCGTCCGGCCAGGGCGCGCACCCGGTCGGCGGGCAGGACGACCTCGCCGTCCAGTTCGGGCAGGCCGATGAACTCCCGCCGCAGGGCGGCGATGTCATCGGGGACCGGGGCGTCGGCCCAGGCAGCGTTGATCTCGGCGCCGAACTCCCACGGCGTGGTGCAGACGCCGCCGGTGCCGTACCGGGCGACGAAGCGGTCCCGGAAGGCCGGCCGGGCCAGCTGGCCGTGGTCGAACAGCTCGGCCAGCGCGGTGAGTTCGGCGAGCACGGCCCGGTCGGCGGCGTTCAACCGGGGGTGCGGCGGGTCGGGGGTGTGGACGTCCTCGCTGAGCACGGTGACCGGCACGGTCTCCCCGGGGAGGGGCCGGCCGGCGTCGGCGAGCAGGTCGCGCCAGGCGGCGGCCAGGGCGGCGAGCACCGCCGGACGGCGTTCCGGGGGCGTGGTCGCGTAGGCGGCGGTGTCCTCGGCGAGCCGGCGCAGCGCGCGGGCCGTCGCGGCGTCCTCGGGCCAGGCCCCGAGCCAGGCGGCGAGCCGTTCCAGCGGGTCGGGGTCCTGCGGGTCGACCGGGTCGGTGGGCACCAGCAGTCCGGCGTCCAGGAGCCTTTCGACGAAGCGCGGTACCGCCGGGTCCCCGGCGGGGCGCCCCAGGGCCTCGGCGAGCCGGGCGGCGAGCCGCTCCGGCGGGTCGGGGGTCTCGGTGAGGGCGGCGAGCACCGCCAGGTGCGGCCGGGCGTCGAGTTCCACCTCGTCCTCGCGCGTGACCAGGAGGCGGCCGCCGACGAACACCGGCCGCGTGCGCTGGTAGTGGGCGCGTCCGGCGTCGACGCGGGCGGCGCTGGTCATCCGGTGCGGCAGGCTGCGGGCACGCCGGGGTTCGTCGAGCAGGCCCTGGACGAGCGCGCCGACCAGGGCCCGGTTGACCCGGACGACCGTCCGTGGGGCCGGTTCCGCCGTGTCGCGGCGCGGTTCCTCCGAGGCCCAGCCGACCGCCGTGAACCAGGACAGCGGACTGGTCTTGCAGGTCGCCCGCAGCGTGTGGCGCAGGACGGCGGCCTCCTCCTTGCGGGCCCGGCCCGATGGTCCGGCGTCCGGGTCCGCGGCGCGCACCACCGCACGCAGCAGGTCGGCGCTGCCCAGGGCGACGGCGCGCCGGAACGCGGGCTCCCGGCAGAGCCCGGCCAGGGCGGCCCGCTCCGCCGTGAGTGCCGCCGGCAGGGCCTCCGCGAGGTCGGCCAGCAGCCGGGCGCGATGCTCCCGCAGCTGCAGCCACTCGGTGAGCCGGGGGATCCGGGCTGGCAGGTCGCCGAGCCGGCCGAGCTGGGCGGCGCGCGGCGTACGACCGTTGTGCAGGTCCCTGCGCAGCGGCAGGACGACCCGCCGGTGGAACTCCTCGTCGTGGCCGCCCCGGCTGGCGTAGAGATCGTCGCCGAGTGCGGACCGCAGGGCGGTGTCGGCGGCCTCCGCGCCGGTGAGCCGCGCCAGCAGGTCCCTGACGAGCGCGGACGGCGCGGACTGCGGGGCCCGGGCGAGCACGGTGGCGCGCACCAGCGCGTACGCCGCGGTGGACGCCCCGTCGGGGGCGGCGGCCGGCGGCGCGGGCGCCGGGACGGCCCGGAAGGGGGCACGGCTGGGCACGGCGGGCGACCTCCGGAAGCAGGTAGGGGAACCCGGCGCGTTCCGCGGCGGAACGCGCCGGGTCCTGTGATGGTTCGTCACCGCTCAGTGCCTCATGGCACCACTCACGACCGCGACGCTCAGTAGCGCGTGCCGGGCGTGAGGATGACGCTGGTGTGGGAGGACGAGTTGCAGGAGGTGGAGATCGGGCCGGCGGAAGCCCCGCCCTCCGGCAGAGCGATGCTGTCGTGCAGCGCGGTGATGGTCAGTTCGCCCAGGTCGAGGTCGTCGAGGTCGAGGTCGTCCTGCAGGTGGTCGGACATGGAGGTCTCCCGAGGAGGATCGATGGGTACCGGCCCGATGGAGCGTCAGATCGGGTCGGTGGTGCACATGGTGGGCTGGACGCACAGCGACGAGGTCTGGCAGGAGCACGAGCCGTGCGAGGCGCGCCGTTCTCCGCCTGCGCGACGGTGTCGCGCAGATTGGTGACGGTCGGCTCGCCGAGGTCGAGGTCCTGGAGACCGAGGTCGGTGGACATGTCGGACATGATGTGCTCCCCGGGCGTGCAGGACGTACCGGGCAGAGGTGCGGCCTGCGCCCGGGCGCACGTGTGCCCGAGCGGATGGTGCCGGTGTGCCTGGTGGTCCCCCGTGGGCGCCCGGCTCGGATCGGATCGATCACGCCCGGGTGCCGTCCCTTCGCCGAGTCTAGATCGCCACGCGGGCCGCCGAGAGGACACCTCGACCACATTGGCCGGTAAGTCGCCCCGGTCCGCGGCGCCGACCGCGCGGGGCCGGGTCGCCGTGATGCCCGGTTCGTCCGCATGCGTAGGCCTCGGTGCGGGTGGCGCCGGCGGCTGGCGCGCCGGCCCGCGGCGCGGGCCGGCGGGAGGGCGGTCGACTGCCGCGCTCATGAAGAGGGCAGCTCGCCCCCTCTGCGGCTGCCGACAGATCCCTCGCCCGGCCTTCACCCCTGTCGCCCTGCGGAGGGTCGACGTGACCGGGTCCTCGCGAAGGAGGGGTCGAACCGGACCTGTCCGGATTTGATCGGCCACCCCGGCCGCCGCGGGCCGGGTCAGTGTCTGAACGACCGTCAAATCCCTTGATGGAAAGGCCCGATGGGGCGAAACCGGGTGGATTTCCGGGAACGGTGTGGGCGCCGCGCCCGATCGGCCGACCGTCGCGGCGAGTGGCCGATCGCCTTCCGCCCGGAGCGATCAACCGTCCGCTCAGAGCGATCAATCGACTGGGCCCGGCGCGGCTGGGCAGGTTGCCGCCATGACGACCTCCTCTCCCCCCGCCCTCCCGGACTTCTCCGGCGACGTGGCCGCCTACTACGCCGAGTACCGCCGGGGCTATCCGCCGGCCGCCCTCGACGCCCTCGCCGACACCTTCGGCCTGGACGCCCACCCCGGGATCGGGGACCTCGCGCTCGACCTCGGTTGCGGCACCGGCCAACTCGCCCTGCCGCTCGCCGCCCGGGTGCGGACCGTCATCGGCATGGACCCGGAGCCCGACATGCTCGGCCAGGCCCGGGCCGCCGCCGGGCGGGCGGGCGTGCGCAACGCCCTGTGGCTGCTCGGCACCGACGCGGACGTCCCCGCGCTCGCCGGCCTGCTGCCCGGCGGGCGCCCGCTCGGCGTCACCGTCATCGGCAACGCCCTGCACTGGATGGACCCCGGGAAGCTGTTCGGCGCCCTGCGCCCCCTCACCCGCCCGGGCGGCGGCGTCGCCGTGGTCGCCAACGGCGCGCCGGTCTGGGCCCAGGACACCGACTGGTCGCAGGCCCTGCGCGTCGCGCTGGAGGCGCACTTCGGCTTCCCGGTGACCGCCTCCTGCGGCACCGACGACGTCGAACGCGGGGGCTACGCGGCCGCGTTGGCGGCGGCCGGCTTCACGGAGGTGCGGGAGGAGGTGATCGCGTACGAGGACGCCCTGACCCCCGACCAGCTCCTGGGCACCCTCTACTCCGCGATCCCCGCCCCGTCCCTCCCGTCCCCCGCCGAGCGCCCGGCCTTCGCCGCCCGTCTGCGCGCCGCCCTCCCCGCCCCGCCGACCCCGGCCGGCTATCCGGAGCACGTCCGGGTCGCCCTGCTCACCGGCCGGATCCCGGGGTAGGGCGCCCCCGGCCCGGGCGGGAGCCGGCTCAGCCGAGCTCGTACGTGAAGGTGTACGGGACGGGGGACTCGCCGGGGTGGTAGAGGTAGCCGCCGGTGCCGCGCAGACCGGTGAGCTCGCCGGTGGCGCTGCCGGGGACCACCTCGAAGGTGCAGCGGACGGTGCCGTCCTCCTCGAAGGTGCCGCGCTCCTCCACGGTGAAGCCGCCGGTGCGGCCGTCCAGCCGGCCGGTGAGCTGCTGGAGGCCGGTGAAGGTGCCGGTCTTCTCGGTGGCGTAGAGGAAGACGTACTCGCAGACGGTCGCCGCCGCCTCGATGCCGCCGGTGAAGGCGTTGACGACGGAGGCCCGGGCCAGCCGGGGCAGGGTCTCCGCCGGGCCGATCGGGGTCTCCGTCCAGTCGGCGTAGCCGAAGCCGCCGGTGACGGTGGTGGGAGCGCTCATGGTGGTTCTCCGGATGGTGCTCGGGGCGGCGCACGGCGGTGTGCCGAGCGCTCGGTGACCACCCTGGCGCCCGTACCTGACATCTTCTGTCAGGTACGGGCGCCAGAATGGGTCCATGCGCGCCGACCGGCTCCTCGCCCTGCTCCTCCTGCTCCAGAACCGCGGCCGGATGACCGCCGGCGAACTCGCCGCCGAGCTGGAGGTGTCGGTCCGCACCGTCTACCGGGACGTCGAGGCGCTGGCCGCGTCCGGTGTGCCGGTGACCGCCGACCGGGGGCCCGACGGCGGCTACCGCCTGATGGACGGCTACCGCACCCGGCTCACCGGCCTCACCGACGCCGAGGCCGACGCGCTGTTCCTCACCGGCGCCCCCGGACCGGCCCGCGACCTCGGCCTCGGCGCCGTTCTGACCACCGCCCAGCTCAAGCTCCAGGCGGCGCTGCCCGCCGAACTCGCCGACCGCACCCGCCGCGTCCAGGACCGCTTCCACCTCGACGCGCCGGCCTGGTTCCGCGACGTCGACCCGGTCGACCACCTGGCCCCGGTCGCGCGGGCGGTCTGGGAGCAGCGGGTGCTGCGCGTCCACTACCAGCGCTGGCGCGGCGAGGTGCACCGGGAGCTGCACCCGCTGGGCCTCGTCCTCAAGGGCGGCATCTGGTACCTGGTCGCGGCTGCGGCCGGTGCCGCGGCTGCGACCGACTCCGGTGCCGACTCCGGTTCGGCCGGTGCCGGTTCCGCCGAGTCGGCCGCCCGCACCTACCGGGTCTCCCGGCTGCTCGCGGTCGAGGTCGCCGACGAGACCTTCGAGCGCCCCGCCGGCTTCGACCTGGCCGCCCACTGGGCGGAGACCGCCCGCCGGCTGACCGCCGCCCTCCACCGGCAGACCGCCCGGCTGCGGCTCTCCCCGGAGGCCCGCAGGCTGCTCCCGATGCAGTTCGGAGCCGCCGGCGCCCGGGCCCTGGCCACCGCCGGGCCGCCCGACGCCGACGGCTGGGCGGAGGTCGACCTCGCCGTCGAGAGCACGACGGTGGCCGTCGGAGACCTCCTGCGGCTGGGCCCCGAGGCCGTGGTGCTCGGCCCGCCCGACCTGCGCGAGGCCGTCGCGGCCGCCGCCACCGCCCTGGCCCGTCGCTACGCCTGAGCCTTCCGCCCCACCAGGGCAGCCTCCCGGGCGGCGCCTTCGACCCGGTCCCGGTGCCCGGCCCACCAGGCCTCGTCGCCGGGGGCCGTGTTCGCCCCGTCCCGCCGCTGGCCGGTCGCGCCGTCGACGAGTTCGCGGACGATGTCGGCGTGCCCGGCGTGCCGCTGGGTCTCGGCGGTCATGTGGACGAGGCCGTGGTGCAGCGTCACCTCGGAGCGAGCGCCCCACGGCACTCGGCCGACCGCGTCCAGCGCCAGCGCGGCGATCGTCGCGTCGGCGTGCGCGCAGGCCGCGCGGTACCCGTCGACGATCTGCTCCCGGCTCTCCTCCGGGGTCGCCCAGAAGTCGGAGTTCGGCTCGGCGTCCCCCGTGATCCACGGCCGGGGCGCGTCGAACGGCCGCCCGAAGGCCTCGCCGAAGTACATCGCCTCCGCTGCCGTCGCGTGCTTGACCAGCCCCAGCAGATTGGTGCCGGTCGGCGTCAGCGGCCGCCGGATGTCGTACTCGGAGAGCCCTTCGAGCTTCCACAGCAGGGCGTCCCGGGCGTCCTGCAGATAGATGAGCAGGTCCTTCTTGAACGCTTCGAGCGTCTTCGCCGTCTCTTCGGTCATGACGGTCAGTCTGCCGCCGCCGCTTGCGTCCTTCACCACCTTTTCCGACCGGCTCTTCCGACCGGGCCGGGACTCGGACCAGGGCTCGGATCGCCTCTCAGGCCGCGGAGTTCGTCGGCAGCAGACCGCGCTCGCCGAAGACCTTCTTGGCGACGAAGGTGGCGTTCAGGGCCTTGGGGAAACCGCAGTACCCCGCGGAGTGCAGCAGGGCCTCGGTGATCTCGGTGGGCGTGAGGCCGACGTTGAGGGCGGCGTTGAGGTGGACCTCCAGCTGCGGCTCGCAGCCACCGAGCGCGGTGAGCATGCCCAGGGTCACCAGCTGCCGGTCGCGCGGCGACAGTCCGGGCCGGTCGTAGATCTCGCCGAAGCCCCAGGCCACGACCTGGTGGGCGAGTTCGGGGTGGATGTCGGCGAGCGAGTCGATCACCCGCTGCCCGGCCTCGCCGTCGACGGAGGTGAGGACGGCCAGCCCCCGATCGAACCGCTCCTGTCGCGTGGTGGCGGCGTCGTCGTTCCTGCTGGTGCTCATGGGAGGTTCTCCGATCGCTGGTCGTGCGTGGTGCGTCGTCCCGTCGAGGCTATGAGTTGGAGTTCACTCGAAGTCAAACCCTCCCACCCCGGCCGCGGCGGTGCCGCTCCACCGGAGCTGAGCAGCGGGAATGCCGGTGGTTATCATGCGGACGGGGGAGTTGTACGGACATGGGGGAGTCGATCGATGGACCGGGAGGCGCGGCCGGGAGGGCTGCGGTTCGAGGTACTGGGGCCCGTGCGGGGCCTGCGGGACGGGGTGGAGCTGGCGCTCGGTTCGCCGCAGCAGCAGGGGCTGCTACTGGCCCTGCTGTTCCGGGCGGGCCGGCAGGTGTCCGGCGCCCAGCTGATCGACGACCTCTGGGGCGAGGATCCGCCGGCCAGCGCCCACGGTGTCATCCGCACCTATGTGCACCGGCTGCGCCGGGTCCTCGGGCCCGACGTGCTGACCTCGCTCGGCGGCGGGTACCTGCTGGTCGCCGACCCCGAGGGCCTGGACACCGGGCGGTGCGAGGCGCGGCTGGCCCGGGCGCGGACGCTGCGCGCCGAGGGGCGGCACGCCGAGGCGGCGGCCGTCCTGCGGGCGGCGCTGGAGCTGTGGCGGGGCGAGCCGATGTCCGGGGTGCCCGGCCCCTACGTGCGGCGCCAGCGCCGGGAGTGGGAGGAACGCCGGCTCGCGGTCCTGGAGGCGTGTCTGGAGGCCGAGGGCGAGGGCGGCCGGTCGGCGGAGTCGGTCGCCGAGCTGACGGCCCTGTCCGAGGAGCACCCGCTGCGCGAGCGCCTCGTCGAGCTGCTGATGCTCGCGCTGTACCGCTCCGGGCGGCAGGCGGACGCGCTGGAGGTGTACCGGGCGGCGGACCGTCGGCTGCGCACCGAGCTGGGCGTCGCCCCCGGCCCGGGGCTGCGGGAGCTGCACGGGCGGATCCTCGCGGCGGACGAGACCCTGGCGGCGCCCGCCCCGGTGGCTCCGGCCGCTCCCGCGCCCTCGGCGTCCCCGGTGGCGGCGGGGCCACCGGCCGCCTTCCCCAGGCCCGACCAACTCCCGGCAGCCGTGGCCGACTTCACCGGCCGGACGGCGGAGGTCGAGGCGGTGCGGGCCGCCCTGCGGGAGCCGGGCCGGGTGCCCGTGGCGGCGGTCGCGGGCATGGGCGGGGTCGGCAAGACCGCGCTCGCCCTGCACGTCGCGCACGGCCTCGCCGACGAGTTCCCGGACGGCCGGCTCTACCTCGACCTGCACGGCGCGGACGGCCGTCCGACCCGCCCCGAGGAGGCGCTGGCGGTCTTCCTGCGCTCCTTCGGCGTCCCCGGCGAGGCGATCCCGGCGGACCCGGCCGAACGGGCGGCCCGCTACCGGTCGTTGCTCGCCGGGCGGCGGGTCCTCGTCCTGCTCGACAACGCGCGCGACGCCGAGCAGGTCCGGCCGCTGATCCCGGGCGGCGCGGGCTGCGCTGTCCTGGTCACCAGCCGGACCCGGATCGGAGCGCTGCCCAACGCCCGCTTCACCGAACTGCCGGTGCTGCCCGCCGAGGAGGCGGTCACCCTGCTGACCCGGGTGGTCGGTGCCGAGCGGGTGGCGGCCGAGGCTCCGGCTGCCCGTGAACTCATCCGGCTCTGCGGGCAGTTGCCGCTCGCGGTGCGGATCCTCGCGGCGCGGCTGGCCTGTCGGCCCGGCTGGAGCGTCGCCCGACTGGTGGAGCAACTGGGCGGCGAGCGCTACCGCTTGGACGCGTTGCGCAGCGGGGACCTCGCCGTCGATTCCTCGTTCCGCTTCGGCTTCGACCTGCTGGACGCCGAACAGGCCCGCGCCTTCCGGCTGTTGGCTGTCCCCGAGGTGCCGGACCTGTCGGCGGCGGAGGTGGCGGCGGTCCTGGACCGGCCGGAGCCGGCCGCCGAGGCACTGGCCGAATCCCTGGTGGACTGCTCGATGCTGGAGGTCGCGGCGAGTCCCGACCGCTACCGCTACCACGATCTGCTGCGGGCCTTCGCCCAGCGGGTCGACCGTTTCTGCCCGGGCGGCCCGCGCGATCAGACGGAGGTCGACGGCGAGCGGGCGGCCGCGCTGGCCCGGCTGGTGGGCCACCACCACGCGGGGGTCGCGGCGGCGCCCGGCTCCCCGGCGGCGCGGGCCGCGGCCCGGACCGCCGGGGACTACGTGGCCGTCGGGGCGCTGGTGCGCCAGTGCGCGGAACTCCCGGACCGCTCCCCGGGGGCGGCACCCGGCCTCGACCGGCTCGCCGAACTCCTGCTGGACGTCTGCCTGTCGGCGGACTCCGGGCGCGCCACCCGGCCGCTCGGGCACGCCGCCGGCGCCCTGCTGCGGGCCGCCCTGGAGGAGGGCGACCGAACCGCCGAGGCGCGGGCGCGCCTGGTGCTCGGCCGGCTGCTGGCCGAGGTCGGCTCCGCGTCGTCGGCCCTCGCCGAGCTGCTCCGGGCCCGTGACCTGTGCACCGCGCACGGACTGCCGCAACCGCTGCTCGCGCTCACGCACGGTTCGCTCGCCGCCTGCTTCGTCCAACTCGGCCGCCCGGACGAGGCGGTGGCCGGGTTCTCGGCCGCCGTCGCGGTCTGGCAGCGGATCGGCGACCGGCGCGCCCTGGCCGCCGAACTGCTGGAACTGGCGGGCGCGTTCGCCCGGCAGGGCCGCTTCGGCGCGGCGGGCCGGGTGGTCGACCAGTCCCTGCTCATCGGCCACGACCTGGCCGACCACGAGCTGGAGGCCCGCGCCCGTGACTCGCTGGGCTCGATCGCCCACGACCTCGGCCGCCACGACCAGGCGGTCGCCCACCGGCGGGCCGCCCTCGCGCTGACCGACCCGGACGACCACCGGCGCACCGGCCGGATCCTGCTGCGGCTCGCCGAGTCGCTGCGCGCGGCCGGGCGGGGCCCGGAGGCGGCCGAGGCGGCGGAACGCGCGGTCGACGCGTTGACCCTGGACGGCGACCACCGGGGCCGCGGCCTGGCCCTGGCCGCGCTCGGCGACGCCCTGGCGGACCACCCCCCGGGCGACCCGGACCGCGCCCGCGCCTGCTGGGCCGAGGCACACGGCATCCTGGCCCCGATCGGCTCGCCGGAGGCCGAACGCCTGGCCCCGCTGCTCGGCGCCGGCCACCTTGCGGGGCCGGCCCGCCGGCGCTGGCCGTCCTGGCTCCCGGCCTGAGCCTGCGGGTAGGTGCGGCCGGGCGTTGGGGGGCGGGGGCGGTTCGCCGGAGGCCGGGGGCTGGTGTCTCTGCTCGGCCTCGGCGGCCACCCGGCGGGACCTTCCTGGCTACCGGCCTGGGTCTGCGGGGGAGCGGTCGGGCGGTGGGGACCCGATTTGCCCGGCGGAGGCGGAGCGTCCGGTGCCTCTGCTCGGCGCGGCCGTCCCCGCCCCCGGCTCGTGCGGACGGCCGGGGCCGACCGTCCGCACAGGGGCCGGTCAGGCGGCGGAGACCGTCCACACCTGGTCGGCGGTGCCCGCGCAGGTGCGGACCGTGGCGGGCACGCCGGGGCCGACGGCGGACAGGCAGCGCCGTGAGTCCCGGGCGACGGTCACCACGTAGCCCCCCGGTACCGGGAAGAACGACCAGACCTGGGTCGCGGCGGTGGCGGGGGGCGCCGGCCGGGACGCCAGCTGCGTCTGGGCGCGGGCCTCCTCCAGGTTCAGGACCTTGGAGTACTCGGTGGCGCCGTTGGAGAGGGCGTACCCGCCCTCCGTGTACGGGATCAGCTGCCAGACGCCGCCGGGGCCGCCGTCGTCCGAGGACAGGACCACCGGGTTGCCCGGCCGGTCGAGCGAGGCCTGGTCGTACAGCACGGCCCCGCCGTTGGACAGCCGGGCCAGCGGCGGCATCGGTTGGCCCGGCTGGGTCGGGGGCTTGATGGGCGGATCCGTCGGGATGGTGCCGGGCGGCGGCGGGGGCGGCGAGGCGGTGTACGGCGGAGGGGAGGCGGTGTAGGTCGGTTTGGGCGCGTAGGTGTAGTCCGGGGCCGGGGGCACGGTCCGCGAGGGAGCGGCGGTGTAGGCGGGGACACTCGGCGGCGGTGGGGCGGCCGTGTAGACGGGGCCGCCCGGTGTCGACGGCTGTCCGGGCGCCGGTGAGGGGCCGGACGGAACGGCCGGGCCGCCCGGGGCCGGGGAACCGGCGGGGGCGTCCGGGCCCCCGGGGGCGGGCGCGGCGGCCGGAGGGTTCGCGGGGAAGCCCGGCGCCGCGCCGTCCCGGCCGGTCGGACCGCCCGGGGCACCTCCGCCGCCCACGGTCCCGCCGCCCGGTATCTCCCCACCACCGACCGCTCCGCCGCCGACGGTCCCACCCTCCGGGAGCGGTGCGCCCGGGACCACCGGCCCGGTCGGCGACGGGGCCCCGGATGCGGCCGGCGTGTCGGGGGAGGGGGACGGTGCGCCCGCCTCGGGGAGCAGGCCGACGGGGGCCGTCAGCGGTACGCCCGACACCGCCACGTCGGCCGTCCGGGAGCGGACCGGCTCCCCGGGCCGGTGCAGCACGAGGGCCGCGGTGGCGGTGGCGGCGCAGCAGAGCGCGGTCGCGCCCGCCACGAGCAGGGTCCGGCGCCGGCTGCCGAACAGCGCCGCCCGCCACCCGCCCGTGCGCCGCGGCGACGGCGCGGCAGCCCCGCCCCCGTCCCCGTCCCCGCCCCCCGCCGCGACCACCGGCCGCGCCGCCGATCCGGTGGACCGGAGCGCCGCCAGCGCGCCGGTCGAGCGGACCACCGCCGCCCAGGACGGCCCGCCCGCCGGGCCTTCGACCGACTCGCCGGCGAGGGCCGCGACGACGGCCGCGCCCATGGCGGCGGCGTCCGGCCAGCGCAGGGCCGGGTCCTTCGCCAGGGCCCGTTCGACCAGGGCCCGGACCGGGGCGGGGACGTCGTCCGGCAGCGGCGGCACGGGGTCGGTCAGGTGCTTGAGGATCAGTTCGAGGGCGGTCTCGCCCTCGAACGGCAGCCGTCCGGACAGGCATTCGTAGAGCACGACCCCGAGCGCGTACAGGTCCGCCGAGGCGGTGACCGTGCCGGTGGAGGCCTGTTCGGGCGCCTGGTAGGCGGCGGTGCCGAGCACCATCCCGGGCACGGTGAGCCGGGGGTCGCAGCCGGGGCGGGCGATGCCGAAGTCGGTGACGACCACCTGGCCGTCGCCGCGGATCATCAGGTTGGCCGGCTTGACGTCCCGGTGGACGATCCCGGCCTCGTGGGCGGCCTGGAGCGCGGCCAGCACCTCCAGTGCCAGGCCGAGGGACTCCGGGACGGTCAGCGGGCCCCGCCGTTCCAACACGGCGCTCAGCGGCTCGCCCTCGATCAGCTCCATGACCAGGTAGGCGACCGGGTGGGCGGCGGGGGCCTGCGGCGCGCCCCAGGAGGGGACGTCGTCGGCGGTGCGGCCGGGCCCGAAGTCGTACACACCGACGATGCCGGGGTGCTGCACCCTGGCCATCACCCGGGCCTCGTCGTGGAACCGCTCGGCGAAGCCGGGCTCGTCCAGCAGTGCGGGTTTCAGGACCTTGACGGCGACGCGGCGGTCGAGCACCTGGTCCCGGGCGAGCCAGACGTCGCCCATCGAGCCGCCGCCGAGCCACTCGTCCAGACGGTAGCGGTCACCGAGCGTGGTGCCACGCATGATTCTCCTCGACCTCGTTTCATCGTCGCGACCGCCGCCGGGGCCGGGCGGGCCCTCGGTCGCACCGGCAGACCCTGCCAGCCGTGGATAAACGACGGCTTGGCGTGCGCACTGAAACCCCCCGCCCGGGCGCCAACATTCCGTTCAACGGACTATCGACACCCTACGTGCGGCGGGACGGTGACGCGACATCAGGTCCTGGCGGTCTCCATCTGGACGAGAGTGGGCCGCCGGTGTCGCCGCGGTCCGGCGCGCATGCGGACGCCCCCTTCCGGTTGAGCACGGAGAGTGACCGGGCGGAAGCGGACGATTCGGACTTGAATCTTTGCGAACGGATGTTCGATCCTGGGGGTGTGCCCGTTTTCGAATCTGTTTTCGAATCCACCGTCGAGCGGAAGCCCGCGCTCCGACCGGTGGCGTCGACCGCTGCCCCCGCGCGGGGGCTGCTGCCGGTGGTGCCCGCGCTGAGCGGGCTGCTGCCGGAGGGCGGGCTGCGGCGGGGCGCGGCGGTGTCGGTGGCGGGCGGGGACGCCGGGCTGCTGCTGGCGCTGGCCGCCGGGGTGCGGGAGACCGAGGGCGGCTGGGCCGCGGCGGTCGGGCTGCCGGACCTCGGGCTGGCCGCGGCCGCCGGGTACGGGCTCGACCTGCGGCGGCTGCTGGTGGCCGACGACCCCGGACCGCACTGGGCCGAGGTGGTCTCCGTCCTGGCCGGCGCCGTCGAACTGATCATGCTGCGCCCGGACGGCCCGGTCCCGCCGAACCTGGCCGCCCGGCTGGCCGCCGTGCTGCGCCGCAGCGGCTGCGTGCTGCTGGTGGCCGGGCCGTGGCCGGGGGCCGGACTGCGGCTGGGCGTGCGCTCCGGGCGCTGGTTCGGGCTGGGGGACGGGCACGGGCGGCTCACCGGACGGCAGGTGGAGGTGGTGGCCGAGGGACGCGGATCGGCGGGGCGCGGGCGGACGGCCCGGCTCTGGCTGCCGGACGCGCACGGCGCGGTGCGGACCGTGGAGGAGGCGGTCGGTGCCGGGACGGTGGACGTGGCCGTGGTGGGGGAGGACGCGGTGCCGGGGGCCGGGGCGGGCCTCGACCGTATGGCGGTGGTGTGAGATGACCGGCGGCGAGGTTGCCGGGTTCACCGGGACGGGTGGCGCGGTCACCCCCCGGGTGCTGGTGGTGTGGTGTCCGGACTGGCCGGTGGTGGCCGTCGAACGCCCGGTGGAGGGGCGGGAGGGTGAGGAGCGGGACGTCCCGGTGGCGGTGGTCGAGGGCGGCCGGGTGCTGGCCTGCTCGACGGCGGCCCGGGCGGCCGGGGTGCGGCAGGGGCAGCGGCTCAAGCTGGCCCAGCGGCTCTGCCCGGCGCTGGAGCTGCGCGACCGCGACCCGGAGGCGGAGGTCCGGCGGTTCGAGCCGGTGGTCGCGGCGGTGGAGGCGTTCACCCCCCGGGTGGAGGTGCTGCGTCCGGGGCTGTGCGCGATCCCGGTGAAGGGGCCGGCCCGCTACTTCGGCGGGGAGGAGGCCCTGGCGGCGAAGGTCCAGGGGGCGGTCACGGCCGCCCTGGCGGCGTCGGCCGAGGCCGCGGCCGACGCCGCTCAGGCGCACCCGGCGCACGCGGCGCACCCGACGGACGCGGAGCGGGCCCGGAGCCATGACGGCGACGGGAACGCCGAGAGCGACGCGGAGAGCACCGGGAACGGGACCGGGAGTGGCGCCGGCCTGGCCGCGGTCGTCCCGCTGCACCCCGCCGACGCCGAACGGCCCGCCGCCCGGCGCCGCACCGCCGGGGTGGACGAGCTGTTCGCCGCCGCGCCCGCCGCCCGGGACGGCGCCCGGGGCGGCTTCGCCCGCCCGCCCGCCTACCCGCCGGCCCCCGGCCCCGGGGCCGCCTCCCCGGCCGCCGCGCCGCCGCCGCCGGGCCGGGTCGGCGTGGCCGACGGCCTGTTCGCCGCCGTGCTCGCCGCCCGCGCCGGGGTGCTGGTCCCCGCCGGGCGGACGGCGGAGTTCCTCGCGCCCTACCCGGTGGCCGCGCTCGGCGATGCCGAGCTGGCCGAACTGCTGGACCGGCTGGGCCTGCCCACGGTCGGGGCGTTCGCCGCGCTGCCCGCCGAGTCGGTGGCCGACCGCTTCGGCCCGGCCGGCGCGGTGGCGCACCGGCTGGCCCGGGGTCTCCAGCCGCGCCCGCTGGTGCCGCGCACCGAGGGGCCGGACCTCTCCGTCGAGCAGCGCTTCGACCCGCCCGAGCCGCTCGCCGAACCGCTGGTGTTCGTCGCCCGCACCCTGGCCGAGCGGCTGCACCAGCGGCTCGCCGGGGCGGGGCTGACCTGCCAGCGGGTCGCCGTCGAGGTGGAGTGCGCCGACGGCCGGACGGTCGCGCGGCTCTGGCGGCACGAGGGCCGGCTCTCGGCGACGGCGCTCGCCGAACGCGTCCGCTGGCAGCTCCAGGCCTGGCAGGGCACCGGCACCTTCGGCCGGGGCGGCGAAGCCGGGGGACCGCACGCCCCCGAGCCGGGCGGGTTCACCGCACTGCGCCTCGTCCCCGACGACCTCACCCCCGACCAGGGCCGTCAGCTCGCCCTCTGGGGACAGGCGGTGGCGGACGACCGGGTGGAGCGCGCCGTGGCCCGGGTGCAGGCGGTGCTCGGGCACGCCGGGCTGCGCCGGATCGAGCCGGCCGGCGGCCGGGGGCCGGAGGACCAGGTGGTCAGGGTGCCGTGGGGCGAGCCGTACGACCCGGCGGCGCCCGCCGACGCGCCCTGGCCGGGGCGGGTCGGCGGGCTGCGGGACGTCTGGCCGGCCGTGGTGCACCGCGTCCCGGTGCCGGCGGCGGTGCTGGACGCGGACGGGCGGCCGGTGACGGTGGACGGCCGGGCGGGGGTGTCGGCCCGGCCGTCCACCGTGGCGGTGCGCGGGCGGGAGCTGGCGGTGGACGGCTGGACCGGTCCCTGGCCGGCGGTCGAGTACTGGTGGGACCAGGCGCGCGCCCGTCGCCGGGCCCGGTTCCAGGTGACGGTGGCGGACGGGCGGGCGCTGCTGCTCACGGTGGAGGGGGGCGCCTGGTTCGTGGAGGCCGGGTACGACTGACGGCCGGTACGACCCGAGGGGGGTAGGAGACCAGCGAGAGACCGAAGGCACCACCCCGATGGGATTCACCAGTCATCCCTCCCTCCCCTGGAGCGAACTGCACCGGCGCCTGTCCGGCAGCGGCAGTGGCGGCGACGGCGGCGACGTCGTCGTCCCGCTGCGCCCGGGAGCCGGCGACGGGCCGGACGGGCCGGACGGGCCCACCGGACGCCCCACCGGGCAGCGGCCCGCCGGACCGCCCTGGGCGGAACTGCACGTCCACTCCGCCTTCAGCTTCCTCGACGGTGCCAGCGACCCCGAGGCGCTGGTCGCCGAGGCCGCCAGGCTGGGCGTCGAGGCCCTGGCGCTCACCGACCACGACGGCCTCTACGGCGCGGTCCGGTTCGCCGAGGCGGCCCGCGGCACGGGCGTGGCCACCGTCTTCGGAGCCGAACTGACACTCCGTCATGAGCGGCGAGGCGTCGAGCACCTGCTGGTGCTGGCCCGCGACCCGGAGGGCTACCGCCGCCTCTCCGCCGTCATCGGCGCGGCCCAACTCGCGGGTGGCGCCAAGGGGAACCCGGTCTACGACTTCGAGGCCCTCGCCGGCGCGCACGGCGGCCACTGGGCGGTGCTCACCGGCTGCCGCCTCGGCCGGGTGTCCGCCGCCCTGGCCGCCGCCGACGGAGGCTCCGGCCCGGGCGCCCCCGCCGCCGACCCCGAGCACCAACTCCACACCCTCACCGAGGCGTTCGGCCGCGAGAACGTCCATGTGGAGCTGATCGACCAGTGGCTTCCCGGCGACGACCTGCGCAACGACGCCCTCGCCGCGCTCGCCGCCCGGCTGCGCCTGACCACCGTCGCCTCCACCAACACCCACCACGCGAGCCCCGCCGAGGGCCGCCTCGCCCAGAGCCTGGCCGCCCTGCACGACCGCCGCACCCTCGCCGAGGCGGCGGGCTGGATCAGCGCCTCCGGCACCGCCCACCTGCGCTCCGGCCGCGAGATGGCGGCCCGGCTGGCCCGCTTCCCGGGCGTCCGCGAGGCCACCGTGGACCTCGCCCGCGCCTGCGCCTTCGACTTCGCCACCCTGGATCCGGAGCTGCCCGGCTACCCCGTCCCGCCCGGCCACACCGAGATCAGCCATCTGCGCGAACTGGTCGCCCAGGGCGGCCCGGCCCGGTTCGGGCCCGGCAACGGCCCGGCCCGCCGCCAGCTCGCCCGCGAGCTGGACGTCATCGAGGAACTCGACCTGGCCGGCTACTTCCTGATCGTCCACGACATCGTCGACTTCTGCCGCCGGGAGTCCATCTGGTGCCAGGGCCGCGGTTCGGCGGCCAACTCCGCGGTCTGCTTCGCGCTCGGGATCACCGCCGTCGACCCGGTGCACTACAAGCTGCTCTTCGAACGCTTCCTCTCCACCGCCCGCGACGGGCCGCCGGACATCGACCTGGACATCGAGAACCGCCGCCGCGAGGAGGTCATCCAGTACGTCTACCGCCGGTACGGGCGCGAGCACGCCGCCCAGGTCGCCAATGTGATCACCTACCGGCCCCGGCTGGCCCTGCGCGACGCCGCCCGGGTGCTCGGTTACCCGCAGGGACAGGTGGACGCGTTCAGCCGGCAGGCGGACTTCCGCTCGCCGCCCGGCGCGGACGCCGTCGTCCCGGCCGACGTGCTCGCGCTCGCCGGACAGCTCCACGGCCTGCCGCGCCACCTGGGCATCCACTCGGGCGGCATGGTGCTCACCCGGGAGCCGATCGCCGGGATCTGCCCGACCGAGTGGGCCCGGATGCCGGGGCGCTCCGTGCTGCAGTGGGACAAGGAGTCGGTGGCCGGCGCCGGACTGGTCAAGATCGACCTGCTCGGCCTCGGCATGCTCGCCGCGCTGCACGACACCTGCGACCTGGTCGCCCGGCACCACGGTGAGCGCTACGACCTGGCGACCATCCCGGACGACGACGCGGGTGTGTACACGATGCTGCGGCGGGCCGACACCGTCGGCGTCTTCCAGGTCGAGTCGCGGGCCCAGATGGCCACCCTGCCCCGGCTCAAGCCGGACCACTTCTACGACCTGGTCGTCGAGGTCGCGCTGATCCGGCCCGGCCCGATCCAGGGCGGCTCCGTCCACCCGTACCTGCGCCGCCGCGCCGGGGTGGAGCCGGCCGGCTGCCCGCACCCGCTGATGGAGAACGCCCTCGGCAAGACCCTCGGGGTGCCGCTGTTCCAGGAGCAGATGATGCAGCTCGCCATCGACTGCGCCGGGTTCACCCCCGCCGAGGCGGACCGGCTGCGCCAGGCGATGGGTGCCAAGCGCTCGCACGAGCGGGTCGCCCGGCTGCGCGATCGGCTGCTCGGCGGCATGGCCGAGCGCGGCATCCCGGAGGAGGTGGCGCAGGACGTCTACACCAAGATCGAGGCCTTCTCCAACTACGGCTTCCCGGAGAGCCACGCGATCAGCTTCGCCTACCTGGTGTACGCCAGCGCCTGGCTCAAGTACCACTACCCGGCGGCCTTCACCTGCGCCCTGCTGGCCAACCAGCCGATGGGCTTCTACTCGCCGCTCAGCCTGATCTCGGACGCCCGGCGGCACGGCGTGCGGGTGCGCGGGGTGGACGTCAACGCCAGCGGCGCCGGGCCCACCCTGGAGCCGTACCGGGGGCCGACGCCCAGGCCGCCGCTGACCGCGGGCAAGCCGCAGCCCGCGATCCGGCTCGGCCTGGACACCGTGCGCGGCATCGGCACCGCGCAGGCCGAGGCCATCGCGGCCGGGCAGCCGTACGCGGACCTGGAGGACTTCGCCCGCCGCACCGGACTGCCCGCGGCGGGCCTGGAGGCGCTGGCCGCGGCGGGCGCGTTCGGCTGCTTCGGGCTCGGCCGGCGGCAGGCGCTCTGGGCGGCGGGCGCGTTCGCGGGCGTCTCGGCGGACCTCATCCCGGGCACCACGCCCGGCACCGAGGCGCCGGAGCTGCCCGCGATGACCCCGGTCGAGGAGACCATCGCCGACCTCTGGGCCACCGGGACGTCCGCGACCAGCCACCCGCTCCAGCACCTGCGCGCCCACCTGGAGCGCGGCGGCGCGCTCTCGGCCGCCGAACTCCCGGACGTGCCGCCGGGGACGGCGGTGGTGGTCGGCGGCCTGGTCACCCACCGGCAGCGGCCGCCGACGGCGGGCGGGGTGCTCTTCCTCAGCCTGGAGGACGAGACCGGCCTGATCAACGTGATCTGCGGCCGGCCGGTCTGGGAGTCCCAGCGCCGCACCGCCCTGGACCGGGCCGGGCTGCTGGTCCACGGGCACGTCGAACGGGACCGGGGTGCCACCAACCTGGTCGCCACCCGGCTGACCCCGCTGCGGATCGGGCTGTGACGGGGTGGCCCGGCCGCCGCCTTTTTGGCCTCCCAAACCCCTTGCGGGCCACGAGATATGGCGAAGCCGCCGTAATGGCGCGATGCCCGACGGCGGGCGCCCTGGAGCGGGGCCGCGGGCTGCTGCTCCTGCGCGACGGCGGGAAGTGGCCGGCGCGGCGCAGTCGTGGGGGGTGCCTGCGCCGCGCCGGAGTCCGAAGTCCATCATGTGCCGACGAACCCTGTATATCGCTGAAACGTGTGGTTTGCCGTACAACCTGGACTATTTGACGAATAGTAGGCCGAATAGGTCGAGCCGCCGGATCGTCCTGGAATCCTGCCGCTCGCAGTGCGGATTCACGCCATTGATGGGCCAATTCCGGTATGCCTGAAGGGATTTCGGCCCGGTCGGGAATGCCGGCCGGAGTGCGTGGAAGCATCTGCCATGTGAAGCGTGACATGGCACAAACTCCCAGCACCTCCTGTCCTCGAAGGAGAGAACTCCGATGAAGCGTTTCGTTGCGTTCCTCGCGGTCGGTGCCGCGCTGTCCGGGCTCGGCGTCGCGGGCGCCACCCAGGCCACCGCCCGTCCCTCGGGCACCGCCACGATCTCGTCGACGACCACCTGCGGCTACGGCATCGGGACCCAGGTGTGCCTGACGCTCGACGGCCGCGTCGCGTCCGCCACCGGCTGGGTGGGATCGGCCGGCGGCCCCCCGCAGATGGCCTCGTTCGTACTGGATCTCGGCACCACGGCCGGCCACAGCCTGGACCGCGAGAGCCTCGGCGCCGTCGTGGGGTCCCGGGGCATCACGGTCGGTCCGATCGTGAGCACCGTCCCGTGCGGCGTGGGCATCATCGCGAGCTTCATCACCACCAGGACGGGCCAGCCGGTGGCGAGCGCGACGGTCACGGTGCCGGCCGTCTGCTGAGCCGCCGCCCGGTCGGTCCACCCGTCCGGGCCGGCGTTCATGCCGCCACCGCAGGGACGAAGCCGTGCCCCGGCCCCGTCCGCGGTCCGGGTGCGCGGCCGGCCCGGTGACCGGCGTACCGGCCACGGAGGTTGCCGACGGGGAACCGGTCTCCGTGGTCGGCACACCTGGTGCGAGGGCCTCGCCTACCGCGACGACCCAGCCTCCCGGCCCGTCCCGGGCGGGCCCGCGAAGGCCTGGGCGATCGGCAGCCAGGCCGTCGCCACCTCGCCGACGGCGGTCAGCCCGAGGTCGTCCCGGTGCCGGCGCCGGGTGACCAGCAGGCAGAAGTCCAGGGCCGGGCCGGTCACCCGGTCCGCCGCGTCGGCCGGCCCCCAGGTCCACGACCCGCCGTCCGGGGCGGTCAGCTCCACCCGCACCGGGGCCTGCGGAGCGGGCAGCCCGTGCACCGTGAACGCGAACCCCAGGGTCCGCACCCCCAGGTGCGCGACGTGCCGCAGCCGCGCGGTCGGCTCCCGGACGGCGCCGAGCGCGTCCGCCACGTCCTGCCCGTGCGCCCAGGTCTCCATCAGCCGCGCGGTGGCCATCGACGCGGCCTTCATCGGCGGGCCGAGCCAGGGCAGCCGGGCGTCGGCCGGCGCCGCCGCCAGCGCGTCCGCGAGCCGCTCCCGGCCGGCCCGCCAGCGGGCCAGCAGCTTGCCCGGCTCCTCGGCCGCCCCGCGCGCCGCGCCGTCCTCCACCGGGTCGGCGCCGGCCGCCACCAGCCCGCCGAACACCCGGCGGGACTCCGTGACGAAGGCCTCCGGATCGCGGGCGGCCAGCTCCGACCAGTCGTCCGTCCAGGCCAGGTGGGCGATCTGGTGCGCCACCGTCCACCCCGGCGCGGGCGTGTCCAGGGCCCAGCCGTCCGGCTCCAGCCCGGCGACGAGCCCGTCCAGCACCCCGCTCTCGGTCCGCAGGTCGGCCAGCAGGCCGGCCAGCACGGACGAGCCCTCGGGAACCTTGGGATCCACCATGGAACTCCCCTTCGTCATGCTCGGAAACCTGGGAAACATCGGAAACCCCGGCGGTCCGCAATGGTCCGCGATGGTGACCCGCCGGTAACCTCGCGCCCGCACCCTACGCCGCCGCGTGCGCCTCCACCCGGAACTCCGCACAACTCCCCGGGACACGCACACCGAACCCGTTCGCGCCCCCTCCCCAGCGCCGCGACCGCGTGTGACAATCGCGCGATGACGACCGCCCCGACCGCGTCGAAGAGCAGCGCCGAGGCCCCGGACGACCTCGCCGACCGGGCCGCCGAGCTGGTCAGGGACGCCGTGCTCGGCGACCTCGCCCGCCGGGTGGTCGCCGACTGCGGCGCCGACGTCGGCCTGGTCGGCGTGCCCGAGCCGGGTGTGGCGGCGGCCGGGGGCGAGGGCATGGTGCTGCGGCACTGGGCCGGCACCCGGGCCGAGCTGCTGCACGACCTCCCGGTGCCGGCCGGCACCGGTCTCGGCGGCCGGGCGCTGGCCGAACGGGCACCCAGCTGGGCGCCCGACTACCGCGCCGACACCACCATCTCGCACCACTACGACGCCGCGGTCATCGCCGAGGACCTCTACGCGATGCTCACCGTGCCGCTGCTGCACGGCGGCACGGTGCACGGCGTGGTGTACGCCTCGCTGCGCGCGGTGGTCCCGTTCGGGGACGTCCGGATCGCCGCCGTGGCCAGGCTCGCCGAGGCCGCCACCCGGGCCCTGGCCGGGGCCGACGCCTGGCGTGGGACGGGGGTGTCCGCGGTGGGCCCCGCCGGTGCGCGAAGACCCCGGTGCGCCCCGCTCGCCCCGCTCACCCGGCGCGAGCACGAAGTGCTCCGCTGGGCGGCGACCGGCCGGACCAACCCGGAGATCGCCGCCCAGCTCGGCCTCACCTGCAACACGGTGACCGGCTACCTGAAGAGCGCCATGCACAAGCTCGGCGTCCGCAACCGCACCGAACTCGCCGTCACCGCCCGGGAGTCCGGCCTGCTCGACTGAACCCCCGGCCTGTGACGGTCAGTTGACCTTCCGCTCCCGCCCCGACCAGTAGGGCTCGCGGAGCCGGAACTTCTGCAGCTTCCCGGTGGTGGTGCGCGGCAGCGCGTCCCGGAACTCCACCGAGGTGGGCGACTTGTAGCCGGCCAGCCGCTGCTTGCAGTGCGCGATGAGATCGGCCTCGGTGAGCTCCGCACCCGGCTTCAGCACCACCAGCGCCTTGACCGTCTCGCCCCACTTGGCGTCCGGCACGCCGATCACCGCGACCTCGGCCACCGCCGGGTGGTCGTACAGGCAGTCCTCCACCTCGATCGAGGAGACGTTCTCCCCGCCGCTGATGATGACGTCCTTCTTGCGG
The DNA here is from genome assembly GCF_042887135.1 of Kitasatospora sp. NPDC057965. Lineage (NCBI taxonomy): Bacteria > Bacillati > Actinomycetota > Actinomycetes > Kitasatosporales > Streptomycetaceae > Kitasatospora > Kitasatospora sp. NPDC057965. Next base: position 66,440 of record NZ_JBHVPZ010000003.1, on the reverse strand, counting down.
TCCGAGATGGTCAGGTAGCCGTCCTCCAGCACGCCGCCGTCGCCGGTGTGGAACCAGCCGTCCCGCAGCGCCTCCGCGGTGGCCTCCGGCTGCTGCCAGTAGCCGTCCAGCACGACGTTGGAGCGCACCAGCACCTCGCCCTGCTCGTCCACCCGCACCTGGTTGCCGATCGCCGGGGCGCCCGCCTGCACCAGCTTCTCCGCCCGTCGCTCGGCGGGCAGTTCGTCCCACTCGGCACGGGTGCGGTTGACCGTCACCACCGGGGAGGTCTCGGTCAGGCCGTAGATCTGCATGAACTCCCAGCCGAGCTCGGACTCCATCCGCTGCACCACCGAGGTCGGCGGCGGCGCGCCGGCCACCACCATCCGCACCCGGTCCCGGCCGGGCACCGGGCCGTCCCACTCGGCCGCCGCGTCCAGCACCATCTGCACCACCGCCGGCGCGCCGCACAGGAAGGTCACCCCGTGCCGCTCGACCCGGCGCAGGATCTCGGCGCCGTCCACCTTCCGCAGCACCACGTGCTGCGCGCCCAGCCCGGTGAGCGAGAACGGCAGGCCCCAGCCGTTGGCGTGGAACATCGGCAGGGTGTGCAGGTAGACGTCCCGGTCGCTCGCCCCGAAGTGCAGGGCCATCAGCGTCGCGTTCAGCCAGACGTTGCGGTGGGTGAGCTGAACGCCCTTGGGGCGGGCGGTGGTTCCGCTGGTGTAGTTGATGGTCGCGGTGTCGTTCTCGTCGATCGCGTAGCGGCGCGGCGCGTTCCCGAAGTCGTACAGCAGCGCGTCGCTGTCCGCCCCGATCACGAACTTGTGCTTGGCGACCACCCCGGCCAGCGGCTCGGCCAGCTCCGGGTCGACCAGCAGCACCGAGGCGCCGCTCTGCTCGACGATGTACGACACCTCCTCCGCCTTGAGGCGGAAGTTCACCGGAACCAGCACCCGGCCGTGCCCGCTCACGCCGAACAGCGAGGTCAGCAGGCGCGCCGAGTTGTGCGACACGATCGCCACCCGCTCGCCGGGGCCGACGCCGAGCCGGTCGAGACCGGCCGCCTGCGCCCGCGCCAGCCCGGCGATCCGACGGTACGTCAGATCCGTCCAGGGTTCGGCGGGTTGCACCGGCTCGTCGACGATGCCGACCCGGTCGCCGTAGACCAGCTCGGCCCGGTCGAGGAAGTCCATCACGGAGAGTGGAATCTGCATGGGGCCCACTGTCCTCCGCCCACCGCCCCCTGCACACCCCCGATCGGGGGTGTCACCCGTCCGGGGCCCGCGCCCGCCCGGGAAGTGGAACGGAGGAACGTCCTCCGGTTGGTCCGTCGGCGTTCCGCTGCTAGGAAGGACGGGAGGAGATCCGTCCACGGGGGAGAGGCGCACCGATGACCGACCAACGTCCCGACAGCCTGTACGACGCGATCGGGGGGCTGGACGCCCTGCGGAGGCTGAGCAACACCTTCTACCGGGGCGTGCTCGCCGATCCGCTGCTCGCGCCGGTCTTCGCCCGGTTCACGCCCACCCACATCGAGCACGTCGCCGTCTGGCTGGCCGAGGTGTTCGGCGGCCCGGACCGCTTCACCACCGACCTCGGCGGCCACCGGGAACTGCTCCGCGCCCACCTCGGCCTCGCCATCACCGAGGAGCAGCGGCTGCGCTGGATGGAGCTGATGGCCGAGGCGGTGAACGCGGAGCTGCCCGAGGACGAGCTGCTGCGCCGCCGCGTCCTGGAGTACTTCGACTGGGGCACCAGGATCGCCGAGGACGTCTCCGCCTCCCCGGCCGGCACCGACCTCGGCGAACCGGGACCCACCCCGCGCTGGGGCTGGGAGGGCCTGAAGTGACGACTGTGCCCGCCGTCGCCGCACCGCGCGCCGAGGGACTGTCGCTGCGCCCCTTCCTGCCGCAGGACGCGCCCGCCCTGCTCGACATCCACCGCGACCCGACGCTGCGCCGCTACATCCGCAACCAGGTGACCGACCTCGACGAGGCCGCCGGCTGGCTGGAGACCCAGGACCGCGGCCGCGCCGAGGGCAGTCGCTACTCCTTCGCCGTCCTGGAACGGGGCGTGCTGGTCGGCAACGTCGTGCTCAAGCGCGGCGCCCCGGGCGGCGCCGGCGCCGAGGTGGGCTACTGGACGGCCGCCGCCGCGCGCGGCCGGGGCGTGGCCCCGCGCGCGCTGGCGGCGCTCACCGGCTGGGCGTGGGAGACCTTCGCCGCCGACGGGCTGGTCCGGCTGGACCTCTTCCACGAGGGGGACAACGCCGCGTCCTGCCGGGTCGCCGAGAAGGCCGGCTACCCGTTCGAGGCGCTCGTACCGGCCGCCCCGCCGCAGTACCCGCTCGACGGCCACTGGCACAGCCGGCCCGCCGGGGCCGCCGGATAACCGGTGGACCGGGGCGCCGATCGCCGTCAGAGTGGCCGCCATGGCTTCTCTTGTGCGACATGTGACGATCGACTGCGCCGACCCCTACACCCTGGCCCTGTTCTGGGCGCAGGTGCTGGACGGCACCCTGGCCGAGGACGACAACCCCGGTGACCCGGAGGCCGTGGTCGAGTCGGCCGGTGCCTCGCTGCTCTTCATCCGGGTGCCCGACGGCAAGTCCGTCAAGAACCGCGTCCACCTGGACGTCCAGCCGCAGGACCGCACCCGGGACGAGGAGGTGGAGCGCCTCCTCGCCCTGGGTGCGACGCTGTTCGAGGACCACCGCACCCCGGACGGCAAGGGCTGGGCGACCCTCACCGACATCGAGGGCAACGAGTTCTGCGTCGAGCGCAGCGCCGCCGAGCGGATCGCCACCGAGGCCACGACCGGCTGACCCCAGGATCTACTCGACGGCCGCCCGCCAGCTCCAGGAGGTCCGGCGCGGGCGGCCTTCGAGATCACCGCGGCCGGTGCACCAGAGCAGCACCTCCACCGGATCCCCGGCGGGCGCGTCGGGGAAGAGCCGGGCCAGCACGGCCGTGGCGAGCCGCTCCGGGGGCCGCCAGTCCAGGCCGAGTCCGAGGGCGATGTCATGGGTGTGCACCAGGGTCTCGGTGACGCCCATCGCGGCGAAGCCGGCCGGGTCGCACGGCCCGTGGTGGTACGCCCGCAGGGTGGGCGGGGCCGCGTCCAGGGCGGTGGCCAGCAGCTGCGCGCAGGCCGTGACCACGGTCAGCACCTCGGCCGGACCGGCCTCCGGGTGCACCGTCAGGTCCAGCGGCAGGTAGCGGTCGGCGGGCCGGGCGGCGAGCTGGCCGGCGTAGGCGAGCAGGTCGTGCGCGATGTGGGCGGCGGTCTCCCAGCAACTCCACTCCAGCAGTCCGGCGGGTGCCTCCCAGCGGGCGCCGCCGGCCTCGGCGGCGGGCCCCAGGATGGCCGTCAGCTCGCCGAGCGCCGCCCGGACGTCATCACCGTTCAACGGACGATCAGTCATCGGCCCACCGTCTCACCCGTTCCCGCGTGTCCGCCAGGGTGCCGCCCGCCCCGGGTGCTACTGCTGGCTCCGGATCCCCACCCGGCCGCCCTCCCGCCGCCCCGGAGAACAGGTAGGTACCCCCATGGCCAGCATCGCCGTGTTCGGCGCCAACGGCACCATCGGCAGCGCCGTCGTCGCGGAGGCCGCCGCGCGCGGCCACCGGGTGACGGCGGTCGTCCGCACCCCGTCCCGCTTCGACGCCGCGCGCTACCCGGCGGAGGTGTCCGTCGAGCGCGGCGACGTGCTGGACCCGGCGGACGTGGCCCGGGTCGCGGCCGGGCAGGACGCCCTGGTCAGCGCGGTCGGCGGCGGCGACGGCCCGGGCCACCGGGCGCTGATCGAGCCGGCCGCCCGGACGCTGGTCGAGGGGCTTCGCCGGCTCGGCGGCGAGGCGCCCAGGCTGATCTCGGTCGGCGGCGCGGGCAGCCTGGAGACCGCGCCCGGCACCCGGGTCTGGGACACCCCTGGCCTGCCGGAGGCGGTGCTGGAGATCATGCACGCGCACGGCGACGCGCTGGAGTACTACCGGACGGTCGCGGACGTGCGCTGGACGGTGCTCAGCCCGGCCGCGCAGATCGGCCCCGGGGAGCGTACCGGCGGCTACCGCACCGCGCTGGAGCAGCTGCTCACCGACGCGGCGGGGGAGAGCCGGATCTCGGTGCCGGACTACGCGGTGGCGCTGGTCGACGAGATCGAGCAGCCCGAGCACATCGGCGAGCGCTTCACCTGCTGCGCCCTCTGACCGGCGCGACCAGGCCGACCGCGCCGGCCGACCGCGCCGGCCGACCGCGCCGGCCGGGCCGGCGGCGGGCCGGGCCGTCAGCCGAGCTGGATCGAGCGCTTCGCCAGGCCCATCCAGAACCCGTCGATCACCGTGCGCTGGCCCGCCAGTTCGTCCTCCGCCGCGCCGAGCGTGACGAACAGCGGGGCGAAGTGCTCGGTGCGCGGGTGGGCGAGCCGCCCGGCCGGGGCCTTCTGCTCGAAGTCGAGCAGCGCGTCGAGGTCCTGGGCCTCCAGCGCGCGCCGGCCCCAGTCGTCGAACTCGGCCATCACCGAGGTGACCCGGCCGTCGCGGCTGAGCGCCCGCAGGTTGTGGGTGAAGAAGCCGCTGCCGACGATCAGCACGCCCTCGTCGCGCAGCGGGGCGAGCCGGCGGCCGATCTCCAGCAGCCGCTGCGGGTCCAGGGTCGGCATGGAGACCTGGAGGACCGGGATGTCCGCCTCCGGGAACATCTCCACCAGCGGGACGTACGCGCCGTGGTCGAGGCCCCGGTCGGGGATGTCCTGGACGGGCGTCCCGGGGGCGCGCAGCAGCTTGCGCACGCGCTCGGCGAGCTCCGGTGCGCCGGGGGCGGCGTACTGGACGCGGTAGTAGTGCTCGGGGAAGCCCCAGAAGTCGTAGACCAGCGGCACGGTGGTGACGGCGCCGAGCGCGAGCGGGGCCTCCTCCCAGTGCGCGGAGACCATCAGGATCGCCTTGGGACGCGGCAGGCCGGCAGACCAGGCGGCCAGCTCACCGGGCCAGATCGGGTCGTCGGCGAGCGGCGGCGCGCCGTGCGACAGGTAGAGGGCGGGCATGCGCTCGGGGGCGGCGGTGCTCATGGCGACTGTTCTCCTCTGACCCTCGGGGGTGGTGCTCAGCGGCTGGATACGGGCCGGTAGTTCAAATTTGAACCCGACGTTTTAGACCGTACACCTTCGTTCGAATTTGAACAATAGGAGTACGATCACCCCATGCCCTCCACCTCGTCCGCACCTTCGGCGCCCCCCTCCGCCGCCTCCCCGTACGAGCCCCGGTGGCTCGACGAGGAGGAGATGGCCGCCTGGCGGAGCTTCGTCACCGCGAGCAACCTGCTCAACCGTCGCCTGGAACGCCAGCTCAAGGAGGAATCGGGCCTCTCCCACACCCAGTACGAGATCCTCGTCCACCTCTCCGCCGCCCCGGCCGGCTCGCTGCGCATGACCGAGCTGGCGGACATCCTGGTCACCTCCAAGAGCGGGCTGACCTACCAGGTCACCCAGCTGGAGAAGATGGGTCTGGTCGGCCGCCGCTCCTGTCCCAGCGATGTGCGCGGCGTCTTCGCCGAGCTCACCGAGCAGGGGAGCGAGATGCTGCGCGAGGCCGCCCCCGGCCATGTCGCCCTGGTCCGCGAACTGCTCATCGACGTGCTCACCCGGGAGCAGCTGGCCGTGCTCGCCGACGGCCTCGGCCAGGTCAGCGCCCGGCTGCGGCTCGACGACGCCCTCTGAACCCCCGGCAACCCTCGGTAATCCTCAGCCCTCGAACCCTCCACCCTCGTCCGCTCGGGCTGCTGCCGCCTCGGCCGCCTCCGCCGCCTTGGCGAGCAGCAGCTCCCGCTCCCGGACGTTGCGGGTGAGCCCCGCCGCCCGCTCGAACTCCGCCCGCGCCTCGGCGCCCCGCCCCAGCCGCGCCAACAGGTCGCCCCGGACGCTGGGCAGCAGGTGGTACGCGTGCAGTGCCGGCTCGGCCGCCAGCGCGTCCACCACCTCCAGCGCCGCAGCCGGTCCCTCGGCCATCGACAGTGCCACCGCCCGGTTCAGCTCCACCACCGGGGACGGCGTCAGCGCCATCAGCCGGCCGTAGAGCACGGCGATGGTCGCCCAGTCGGTGTCCTCGTAGCGCGCGGCCCGGGCGTGGCAGGCGGCGATCGCGGCCTGCACGGAGTACGGCCCGCCGCCCGCCCGCCCCAGGGCGGTGAGCCCGCGCCGGATCAGCAGCCGGTCCCAGCGGGCGCGGTTCTGGTCGGCGAGCAGTACCGGCTCACCGCCCGGCCCGGTGCGGGTGGCCGTCCGGGAGGCCTGGAACTCCAGCAGCGCCGCCAGCCCGTGCGCCTCCGGCTCCGCGGGCATCAGCGCGGCCAGCAGCCGGGCCAGCCGCAGCGCGTCCTCGCAGAGCGCGGGCCGCAGCAGGTCGTCCCCGGCGGTCGCCGAGTAGCCCTCGTTGAAGATCAGGTAGACGACCTCCAGCACGGAGGAGAGCCGGGCCGCCCGCTCGTCCCCGTACGGGACCTCGAACGGTATCCCGGCCTGCGCCAGCGTCCGCTTGGCGCGCACGATCCGCTGGGCCACGGTCGGCTCGGTGCTGAGGAAGGCCCGGGCGATCTCGGCCGTGGTCAGCCCGCCGAGCAGCCGCAGGGTGAGCGCGATCCGGGCCGGCGCCGACAGCACCGGGTGGCAGACGGTGAAGATCAGCCGCAGCAGGTCGTCGTCGATGTCGTCCGGCCCGGACGGCGGGACGTCCTCCAGCGCCCGCCCGACCTCGGCGAGCTTGCGCGCGTAGGTCTCCCGGCGGCGGACCAGGTCGATCGCGCGGTGCTTGGCGGTGGCCATGAGCCAGGCGCCCGGACGGTCCGGGACGCCCGACTCGGGCCACTGCTCCAGGGCGGCGACCAGCGCGTCCTGCGCCAGCTCCTCGGCGATGCCGACGTCGCGCACGATCCGGGTGACCCCCGCGATGATCCGCGCGGACTCGATCCTGAAGACGGTCTCGACCGTCCTGGCCGCCTCCACCGCCCCCGCCGTCCGCGCCGGCTCGGCCGTTCCCGCGTTGCGCTCCGTCACGATCACCCATCAGAGCAGCCGCCGCCCACCGCGGCAAACCACCGCCCCGTCGGTCACGCCTCCGGGGACGCGGCGCCCTCGTCGAGCTGGCGCAGCTCGGCGCCGACGTGCCAGTGCGCCGGGTGCGTCTCCAGGAAGCGCCGGGTCCACTCGATCGCCTCGGCCTTGTCCTTGCACTGCATGAGCGCGTAGCCGCCCACGACCTCCTTGGTCTCGGTGAACGGGCCGTCGGTGCAGCTCACCTTCCCGCCGTCCCAGAGCAGCCGGGTGCCCTCCTTGGTGGGCAGCAGCCCGGCGGTGTCCAGCATCACCCCGGCCTTGGTGATCTCCTCGAACAGGGCGCCCATCCGCTGCTCGAAGCCGGGGTCGGAGCGGAATTCGGAGGCCTGCTGCTCGTCGATGCGGATCAGTGACAGGAAACGCGGCATGGCGGCTCACTCCTCGTCGGTGTGCGGGCGGGGCCTCTCCCCGCCTCTCACCCCTGCGTCGAACGGGCGGCGGCCGTTTCGACAGCCGGCCCGGAAATTCTTCCGGGCCTCCTCCCGGCCGGTCACCGGCTCCGTGGTTTCATGATCGAATACTGGCATGATCGGTGAACTCCTGCTCGAACTCCTGCCGGATGTCGTGACCGACTCGCTGTTCTCCCGGCGGCGCGATCGTCGCGAGCGCGCCGAGCTCGACCGGATGCACACGTCGTTCCACTTCGGCCACCCGGTGCGGTTCGAGGCCCGGGTGATCGGCAAGCTGCCCTACTGCGACCCGGCCGGCGCCTTCCTGCACGCCACCCCCACCGGCCTGCGACTGACCCGGACCCACGCGCAGGACGCGCCGGACCTGCCCGGCGGGCCGCTCCCGGTGGACGTCCTGGAGACGGTGGCCGTCCGCCCCCGCCGCTCGGGCGACCCGCGTGAGGTCCTGCGCTCCTGGCACCTCGTCGAGTGCCGCGACGGCGACGCCACCGTCCTGATCGCCTGCGAGCCCGAGCACCTGCCGTTCGTCCTCTCGCCGCTCCGCTCCACCGGTTCCCTCCCCGAGTCCACTCCGTAGCGGGGAGGATGGGGGCATGACCATCGATCACGCTTTCGCGCAGCGGTTCGCCGAGGAGTGGGTGGCGGTGTGGAACGCCCGCGACCTGGAGGGCGTCCTCGCGCACTACACCGACGACGTCGTCTTCGTCTCGCCCCGGGTCGTCAGCTTCCTCGGGGACCCGTCGGGGGAGGTGCGTGGCAAGGACGCGCTGCGGGCGTACTGGGGCAAGGCCCTGGCGCTGCTGCCCGACCTGCACTTCACTCTGGACTCGGTGCGGGTCTCGGTCGACACGATCGTGCTCGACTACCGCAACGAGCGCGGCGTGGCCGTCGCGGAGGCGCTGACCTTCCGGGACGGCCTGGTCTGCCGCGGCTTCGGGGCGTACGGGCCGGAGAGCTGACGCGGGGTCGTCGCACAGCACGGGAGGGGTGCGCGGAACGCACCCCTCCCCGTACTGCCACGGAACCGGCGGGGCCTACCGCCCCTGCCCCGCCCCGGAGTTCTTCGCCGGCCGCAGCTCGGCCGCCAGCGGCTCCGCCTTGGCCCGCTTCACCGCCAGCGCGCGGGCCAGGTCGAAGGCCGCCACCGGATCCTCCTGCTCGCTCCACGGCCGCGCGCCGCACCACGGCCCGATCGCCCGGAACTGCTCCAGCGCGACCCCGTAGGCGTCCGCCTCGCCGGCGAAGTGCGCCAGCAGGTGCCGCAGCTGCGGCAGCCGCTCGTCGTCCGGCCGGACCTGCCGGAGCTGGGCGGCGAGGTTCTCGATGCGCCACTTGGTCTTGTCCGCCGTGATCGTGCCAGCGATGCTGCGTCGCTCCTCCAGCTCCGCGAGGGCGTGCAGGTAGATCCCGCCCAGCGGGCTCCCGGGCGGGGCCGCGTCCATGGCACGCTCCGCGAAGGCCAGCATCTGCTTGTCGGAGCCGAACCACTTCTCGCACCAGTACTGCATGGCCTGCCAGTGGCCGTCGTAGTGGTACCAGGCGCGCTTCATCAGCTCGTCCCAGGCCTCCTGGAACCGCTCCGGGGTGAACTGCGCCCCGCGTGCCGCCGTCACGATCACCACCCACGGACCCGGGTTCGCCGGGTCCAGCAGGGCTGCCCGGCGGGCCGCCTCGATCGCGGCCGGCAGCAGCTCGCGGAAGGCGTTGATCGCGTCGTCGCCGACCTCGCCGCGGTAGCCGGAGCCGCGCACCTCCCAGGCGCGGTGCACCATCAGCTTCGCCTCCAGGGTGGCGGCGTCGCAGTTGCCGGGCTCGGCGGAGCGCCAGGCGCCCAGCCAGCCGTCCCCGTCGCCGGCGATCGCGGCCAGCAGGCCCAGCCGCTCCCACCGCTCGTCCCAGTTGTCGCCCGCCTCGGCGACGTGGGCGGCCGCCGGGCGCCAGTCCCCGGCCCAGGCCGCGTCGGCGATCGCCTGCGAGCGCTTCCGCCGCTCCAGCGGGGCGGGCGGTCCGGACCGGGTCGGGTCCAGCCGCTCGCGCGGCGGCATGCCGTACGCCGCCGGGTCGAAGCCGTCCCGGGCCCACTTCAGATGGCGCTTGCGGCGGACGATCCGGTAGACGACGTAGCCCACCAGGAAGATGACGAGGATCAGCAGACGTATCACGACGGCGAATCATCCCCGGTGGGAGGTGGTGCGTGCAAAGCCGAAAACGGTTCGCCGAATGCGGCGTCTCATGGAAGCATCCGCGCGTATGGGGACGATTCTGCACGGCACGCACGTCACGCTCCGCCCGGCGGTCGCCGGGGACATCCCGGCCCTGGTCGCGATCCGCCGCACCCCCGAGGTCTACGTCCGCTGGCGCGGTGGCGAGGACCTCACCGACGCCGTCACCACCGATCTCGCCGAGTCCGACACCGAGACCTTCGCCATCGAGGCCGAGGGCCGGCTCGTCGGCGCCGTCCAGTGGTACGCCAACGACGACGACGAGTACCGCCACGCCGGTCTGGACATCTACCTCGACCCGGCCTGCCACGGCCGCGGCTACGGCACCGACGCCGTGCGCACCCTGGCCCGCCACCTGGTCGGCCACCATCGCTTCCACCGGCTGGTCATCGACCCGGCGGTCGACAACCTGCCGGCGATCCGCTGCTACGAGAAGGTCGGCTTCCGCCCGGTGGGCGTGATGCGCCGGTACGAGCGCGACGCCGACGGCGGCTGGCACGACAACCTCCTGATGGACCTGCTCGCCGAGGAACTCCTCTGAGCGGCGGCGGCCGAGACGCTCGGTCGGGGCCGTTCGGCCGGGCGCGCCCGGCCGGGGCCGCTCAGTGGTCCGCGCGCAGCGGCTCGCCGGTGCGGTGGAGGTGGGCGAAGATCTCGCGGTAGGAGCGGAGCAGCCCGGTCTCGTGGTACGGGATGCCCTTCTCCGCGCAGAACCGGCGGGTGATCCGGGCGGCACGCGGGAGCGCCGGGGTCGGCATGCTGGGGAAGAGGTGGTGCTCCACCTGGTAGTTGAGGCCGCCCATCAGCGTGTCGAGGACGGGGTTGCCGCGGACGTTGCGCGAGGTCAGCACCTGGCGGCGGAGGAAGTCCAGCCGCATCTCCGGCGTCACCATCAGCATGCCCTTGTGGTTCGGCGCGAAGACGCAGCCCAGGTAGACGCCGAGCAGGGCCTGGTGGACGGCGAGGAAGGCGACCGCCTTCCCGGCCGGCAGGGCGGTGAAGACGGCCCCGAAGTAGGCCGCGAAGTGCAGGACGAGCAGGCCGCCCTCCAGCCCGGGGCGCTTCAGGTACGGGGCGCGCAGCGCCCGGAAGCTGTTGTAGCTGAGGTTGAGGCCCTCCAGCAGGAGCAGCGGGACGAACAGGAAGGCCAGTCGCCTGCCGATGAACCGGGCGACCCCGCGTGACTGCCGGGCCTGGTCCTGCGACCACACCACGATGTCGGGCGCGACGTCCGGGTCCCGGCCCTCGTGGTTGGGGTTGGCGTGGTGGCGGGTGTGCTTGTTCATCCACCAGCCGTAGCTCATGCCCATCAGCAGGTTGGCGACGATCCGCCCGCCGAACTCGCTCCCGCGACGTCCTCCGATGACCTGGCGGTGCGCCAGGTCGTGGGCCAGCAGGCCGAGTTGACCGAAGACGACGGCCATCGCGGCGGCCAGAACGAGCTGCTTCCAGGTGTCGCCCAGGGCGAACAGGGCGTACCAGCCGCCCACGAACGCGGCCAGCGTGACGCCGAAGCGGACCGCGTAGTAGCCGGGGCGGCGGTCGAGCAGCCCCTCCTCGGCTATCCGGCGGGTGAGCTGGGCGAAGTCGCTGCCGTCCGGGACGCGGCGCGGGGGTGCGGCCGGGGCCGGGGGAGGAAGGGTCGTGGACTCTGGGCTCATGGCAGGAAGTCTGGTGGCCCGGTCGCCGTCCCGGAACCGGAGAAACCCCCTTCCCGAGGGGGGAGTTAACCCCCCCTTCCCGGGGTGGGCCACCCCCCTGGTGCGGTGCGCCCGGGGTTGACGTCGGCGCGGGGATTCCACCACCCTTCCACTAATCAAATAGTGAAAGGGTGGTTTGTTCATGTGGTTGCTCCGCAGGGTGCTCCGCCGCCTCCGTCGGCCCTGGGTCCTGTCCTGGGGGCTGGCCGCGCTGTTCGCGGTGCTCTACTCCTGCGTCGCCGTCAACCGGCACCGGCGCGTCCTGACCCAGGCCTACGACCTGGGGATCTTCGAGCAGGCGGTGCGCGCCTACGCGGACGGCCGGGCACCGGTCGTGCTGCTCAAGGGCCCCGGCTACCACCTGCTCGGGGACCACTTCCACCCGGTGCTGGTCACCCTCGCCCCGCTCTACCGGGCGTTCCCCGATGCCGTGACCCTGCTGCTCGCCCAGGCGGTGCTGATGGCACTGGCCGTGGTGCCGCTCAGCCGGTGGGCCCACGAGGTCGGCGGCCCGCGCCTCGCGGGCACCGTCGGCTGCCTGATCGGGCTGTCCTGGGGGATCGTCGAGGCAGTCGCCGACGACTTCCACGAGATCGCGTTCGCCGTGCCGCTGCTGGCCTTCGCGGCCACCGCGCTCGGGCGGGGGCGGTTGGTCGCGGCGGTGCTCTGGGCGCTGCCGCTGGTGCTGGTGAAGGAGGACCTCGGGCTGACCGTGGCCGCCGTCGGCGTGCTGGTCTTCCGGCGGGCCCCGCGGGGCGGCGGGATCCGGGCGCTGGGCTTCGGGGCGGCGCTCTTCGGACTCGGCGCGACGGCGCTGACCATGCTGGTGGTGCTGCCGTCGTTCAACCCCGGCGGCGACTTCGCCTACTGGGGGCAGCTGGGGGCCGGGAAGGCCGTCGGCGCGCCGTGGGAACTGGCGGGCCGGCTGGTCTGGCCGCCGCTGAAGTGGCTGCTGCTCGGGCTGGCCGCCGCGACCGCCGGGTTCCTCGGGCTGCGGTCGCCGCTGGCGCTGCTCTGCGTGCCGACCGTGGGGTGGCGGCTGATCGCCGACAACCCGCACTACTGGGGCGTGGGCTACCACTACAGCGCGGTGCTGATGCCGCTGCTGATCGCCGCCCTGGTGGACGCCCTGGAGCGGACCGGCGCCTTCGCCCGCCGGCCCGGCGCTTCCGGTCCTGCCCCCTCGGACGGGCCGCCCGCTCCCGTCGCGCCGGGCGGTGCCGCCGTTCGCCGGGCCCGGCGGGCGCTGGCCGTCGCCGTGCTGGTCGCCGTCGTGACGCTCCCGGTCTACCCGCTGCACGAGCTCGCCGCCCCCGGGGCCTGGGCCACCTCGCCCCGCCTCGCGGCGACCAGGGCGCTGCTCGCCCGGATACCCGACGGCGCCACCGTCGCCGCGTCCAACCGCCTCGCCGCGCAACTGGCCGGGCGCACCACGGTCGGCCTGGTCTGCCGAGAGCCGGTGCCGTCGTTGGCCGACGACCTGTCGGACGGTCCGCAGTGGGTGGCCGTCGACCTGGCCGACCCGAGCGTGCACGCCCCCTGCGCGATCGAGGACACCCGCCGGATGCTCGGCCGGTACGAATCGTTCGGCTACCGGCCGGTCGTGGCCGACGGCGATCTGCGACTGCTGCGTCGCCCGTAGCCGGCCAGGGCGGCCAGGGCGGCCGGGGCAGCCGGGGTGGCCGGGGCGGCCGGGGCGGATCGGAAGGTCCGGGGACCCCCGCTTCGACTTGACCACGACCTTGCGGTTTGCCACGATTCCACTAATAAACTAGTGAAAGGGTGATGCGGGTGTGATCGAATACCGCATCGAGCGGCGTAGCGGCGTCTCCACCTACCAGCAGATCGTGCAGCAGACCAAGCAGGCGCTGCGGCTCGGTGTGCTCCAGCCCGGGGACAAGCTGCCGACCGCGCGGGAGGTGGTCGAGCAGACCGCGATCAACCCGAACACCGTACTGAAGGCCTACCGCGAACTGGAGCGCGAGGGGCTGGTCGAGCCCCGGCCGGGGCTCGGCACCTTCGTCCGCCGGTCGCTCGCCCGGCCCGGGGCGGCCGCCGACGGGCCGCTGCGGGCCGGGCTGGTGGGGTGGGTCGACGAGGCCCGCGCGGCCGGACTCGACCGCGAGGACATCGCCGCGCTGATGGCCTCCGTACTGGAGCAGCGCTTCGAGACGGGCGTCCCGGCGGCGCCGCACGGGTCGACCGGGCCGGAGGGTCCGGCCGCAACGGACTAGGGAGGGCGGGGGGACCGCATGACGGACACGACATCCGTACCGGAGGGCGCGGCACCGGCCGAGGACCGGCCGGCCGTCGAGGCGGTGGGGCTGGGCAAGCGGTACCGGCGCGACCTGTGGGCGCTGCACGACTGCACCTTCACCGTCCCGGCCGGCCGGATCTGCGGCGTGGTCGGGGCGAACGGGGCGGGCAAGAGCACCCTGCTGACCCTGGCGGCCCGGCTGATCGAGCCGACCGAGGGCGAACTGCGGGTGTTCGGCGAGGCGTTGAGCACCCCGGAGTCGCGCGCCCGGGTCGCCTACGTCACCCAGGAGAAGCCGCTCTACCCCTCCTTCACGGTGGCGGAGACCCTGCGCATAGGGCGCGAACTCAACCCCGGGTGGGACGAGGAGACCGCTCAACGGGTCATCGACATGGGGGAGCTGCCGGGCCGTGCGCGCATCGGCGCGCTCTCCGGCGGCCAGCGCACCCGGGTCGCGCTCGCGCTCGCCCTCGGTAAGCGTGCCGAACTGCTGCTGCTCGACGAGCCGATGTCCGACCTCGATCCGCTCGCCCGCCACGAGCTGATGGGCGTGCTGATGGCCGAGGCCGCCGAACGCGGCACCACCATCCTCGTCTCCTCGCACATCCTTCCCGAACTCGACGGCGTCATCGACCACTTGCTGCTGGTCCAGGCGGGCCGGATCCGGTTGGCCGGCGACCTGGAGGAGATCCTGGACGGCCACCAGCTGCTCACCGGCGTCGCCGACGGGGCCGCCCTGCCCGCCGGTACCGCGGTGGAACGGCGGGTCCGGGGCCGCCAGGTCACCGCGCTGCTGCACACCGGTGAACCGGTCGACGGGCCGTGGGAGTCGACCCGGCCGAGCCTGGAGGAACTGCTGCTGGCCTACCTCCGCACCCCGCTCCCCACTGCCGTCACCGCCCCCGATCGCGAGGCCGTCGCATGAGCACCAGCACCCTGACCGGCCCGTCCGCCGAGGTCCGCCCCGCCGGTCCCTCCCGGGGCGCCTCCCGCGGACCGGGCGGCGTGCTCTGGCTGGCCTGGCGACAGAGCCGGGTGGCGGTGCGGACGATGGTCATCCCGGCGCTCCTCGCCGCGCTCGTCCTGATCGCCATGCACGCCCTCATCCAGGACCGGGTCGAGACCATGCGCCGGATCGGCTGCCTCGAAACGGGGGTGTGGGACCTCACGTGTCAGGTGCAGAGCGGGCGGATCGGGATGCTGAGCTGGATGTTCATGAACATCGTGCAGCCCGCCGTCACCGCCGTCCCGGTCCTGCTCGGCATGTTCCTCGGCGGGCCCCTGCTCGCCCAGGAGTACGAGAGCGGCACCCTGCGGATGGTGCTGGCGCAGTCCGTCGCCCCGCACCGCTGGCTGGCGGCCCGGCTCGCCGTCCCGGGCGCCGTCGTGCTGCTGCTGTCCGCCGTGCTGTCGGCGCTCACCACCTGGGTGTGGCGGTCGGACATGGTGAGGGGGACGTGGAACTTCGACCCGCCGTTCCAGGGGTTCACCTATCCCGTGCTCGGCACGGTCCCGGTCGCCTGGGCGCTGTTCGGCACGGCGCTGGGGGTGCTGGTCGGCCAACTGGTGCGGCGCACCGTCATCGCGGTGCTGGTGAGCGGTGCGGCGGTGGTGCTCGCCCATGCGGTGATGCTCGCGGTACGGCCGTTCTTCTGGCCCCTGGTCGAGGAGGAGCAGGGGTACAACAACCGGCTGGGCGGCTTCGCCCAGCCGGCCAACGCCTGGCTGGTGGAGCACGGGGTGGTGCTCGCGGACGGCACCAGGCTGACGAACGCCGAATGCGCGATCTCGTCCGAGGTCTGTGCGGCCGCGCCGACCTCCTGGGGGCGGTACCACCCGGTGTCGCACTTCGTCCCGATACAGCTCGTCGAGACCGTTCTGCTGCTGGTCCTCACCGCCCTCGTGGTGACCACCGTGTTCCGCCGGCTCACCCGGGCCGGGGTCTGACCGGACCGGCGGCCGCTCGCCGTCCGATTCCGGTCTACTGTCCGCGTGCCCTGCCGACCAGACTGGGACGGTTGCACGGCCGGGCGTGTTGTCCGCCGTGACGGAAGCCCCTGAAGGCGCGGAAGGAGCACGGCGCAGCATGACCGAAGCGACGACCGACCCCACGGACAGCACGCAGGGCGGCACGCTGGACGGCGCGGCGGATGGAGCGGCGGGCACCCCGCGGATCGCCGTCATCGGCGCCGGGCCCGCCGGCCTCACCCTCGCCCGGATCCTGCGGGTCCACGGCATCGCCGCCACCGTGTACGAGCGCGAGCCCGCCCGGGACGTCCGGGGCCAGGGCGGCACCCTCGACCTGCACGGCGACACCGGCCAACGGGCCCTGCGGGAGGCGCGGTTGACCGAGGAGTTCCGGGCGAAGGCCCGGCCGGAGGGCGAGGACTTCCGGGTCGTCGACAAACACGGCAGCGCGCACCCCGCCTTCGCGAGCCGCCCTGCCCCGGGCGCGGACACCGCGGACACCGTCGATGCCGCGGACGGCGGCCGGCCCGGGCGCCCCGAGATCGACCGCGGCGACCTGCGCGAGCTCCTCCTCGACTCGCTCGACCCGGCCGCCGTCCGCTGGGGCCACCGTCTCGAACGCGCCGAGCCGCTGGGCTCCGGCCGGCACCGGCTGCACTTCGCCAACGGCGCGGTGGAGACCTGCGACCTGCTCGTCGGCGCGGAGGGCGCCCACTCGCGGGTCCGCCCGCTGCTCACCTCCGCCGAACCCCACTACACCGGCGTCAGCCTGGTCGAACTCGGCATCCCCGACGCCGATCGCACCGCCCCGGGCACGGCCGCCGAGGTCGGCCACGGCAGCCTGTTCGCCTTCCACGACAACAAGGGCCTGGTCCTCCAGCGCAACAGCGACGGCCGGATCCGGATCTACGCGTTCTTCCGGTGCCCCGAGGACTGGCTGACGGAGACCGGCCTCGCCGCGCACGACCCGGACCGCACCCGGGCCGCCGTCGCCCGCCACTTCGCCGACTGGGCACCGGAGTTCCGCGCCGCGCTGGAGGCCTGCGACGACACCCTGCGCACCCAGCGGCTGGAGAAGCTGCCGGTCGGCCTGACCTGGCCGCGCCGCCCGGGCGTCACCCTGGTCGGGGACGCGGCGCACCTGATGTCGCCGTTCGCGGGCCAGGGCGTCAACCTCGCGATGTGGGACGCGGCCGAACTCGCCCTCGCGGTTGCCCCGGTGCTCGGCCGGTTCGCCGCGGAGGGCGCCGATGCCGTCGACGCGGCCGACGCCCTCGACACGGCCGTCGGCGGCTACGAGAAGGCGATGTTCGAGCGGGGCGCGTTCTGGGCCGGGATCTCCGCGTTCAACCACGACCGGGTGCTCGCCCCCGACGGCCACGAGAACCTGCACCTCATGGCGGGCCCGCCGCAGGGCGGCCGAGCGGACGGCGGCCGAGCGGACGGCGGGTGACCGCCTGAACCGCCGCCGGGCGCTCCCGGCGGCTGTTCAGGCCCCGGCGCAGCCGCAGGAACGGCGGACCACCATCCGGGCCGGGAACATCCGGGCCCCGGGGGCCGGCGGCGTCGCGCCGTCCGTGCCCGCGCCCAGCACCAGGTCGACGGCGGCGCGGGCCATCTCCGTCTGGGCGGTGGCCACGCTGGTCAGCGGCGGCCCGGCGATCACCGCCTCGGCGATGTCGTCGAAGCCCGCCACCGCGAGGTCCTCCGGTACCCGGATGCCCAGGTCGTCGGCGGCCCGCAGCAGGCCGATCGCCTGGTCGTCGGTCGCGCAGAACACGGCGGCCGGCCGGTCGGCGCGCGCCAGCAGCGCGAGCGCCTCCCGGTGCGCCCGCACGCGGTCGAACGGCGCCGGTGTCAGCCGGCCCTCGGCGGACAGCCCGGCCTCGGCGAGCGCGGCGGCCCAGCCCGCGGTGCGGAAGGTCACCGGGTCGGTCGGGCTGAGGGCGAAGGTGCCGCCGAAGCAGTGCACTTCGGCGTGCCCGTGGCCGAGCAGGTGGCGGACGACGTCGCGGGCGCCGCCCTCGTCGTCCGCGACCACCGCGATCCCGCGCTCCGTCTCGGCGCGGTGGTGCAGCAGCACGACCGGCGTCCCCTCGGTGGCGTCCACGCCGGTGAGGCCGGGGGCGGAGGGGTCCTGGGTCACCAGGATCAGGCCGTCCACCTGCATGCCGAGGAAGGCGCGGATGTAGTGGGCCTCGCGCTCGTCCGCGTAGTCGGAGTTGCCGATCAGCAGCAGCCGCCCGCGCTCGGCGGCGGCGCGCTCCACGGTGTGCGCGAGTTCGGCGAAGAAGGGCTGGCGGGCGTCCGGCACGACCATGCCGATGAGGTCGGTGCGCCGCCGGGCCATCGCCTGCGCGACCCGGTTCGGCCGGTACCCCAGCTCCTCGACGACGGCGAGCACCCGGGCCCGCGTCGCGGCCGCCACCGGGCGCGGTCCATCGTTGATCACATAACTCACGACCGCAGTCGACGTTCCCGCCGCCCTCGCCACGTCGTCCCGCGTCACCCTTGCCATGACCGCGAGCCTACACACCGCCACCGACCGTCCTCACGGTCATTTCACCGGATGGACGGGTGGCGTGGTGCCGGGTGCGGTGGCGGTGCGACGGCCGCACGGTGGCCGTGCGACGGCCGTGCGGCGGGGTGTCGCGGTGGAGGGGAAGGGTGCTTCCGGCCTTCCGGGGTGCGTTGACGGCCCGTCAGTAAGCGTGGTCGGCCGTGACGTCCGCCGACAGCCGCAGGGCGCGCTCGGCCGGTTCGCCGCGCAGGGCGAGCAGGGTCTGGGTGAGCGCGTCCACCACCGTCAGGTGGGCGATCCGGCTGGCGGTGGTCTCCAGGCCGAAGACGAGGTCCTGGCCGCCGGCGACCAGGGTGTGGGCGGCGGCGTCGGCGAGCGGGGAGCGGGCGTAGCTGGTGAGGGCGACCACGGTGGCGCCGTTGTCCCGGGCGAGGCGGGCCGCGTCGACCACGGTGCGGGTGGCACCGGTGTGGCTGACGGCCAGGCACGCGGCGGTGGGCGGCAGTTGGGCGGCGGCCAGCTGGGCGGTGATCGGGTCGGCGGGGGAGTCGGTGCGCAGGCCCAGCGCGCTCAGCCGGTACGCGGCGTCCACGACCACCGCGCCGGACAGGCCCGCGCCGAGGACCAGCACGTGGTCGGCGGCGTTCAGCGCCCCGGCCGCGGCCCGCAAGCGGTCGGGGGTGAGCGTGGTGGCGATCCCGTCGAGCGCCTCGCGGGCGGCGCGCACGGTTTCGGCGAGCGCCCGGGCGGCCGGGTCCCGGGTGTCGGCGGGGTCGGGCCCGGGGGCGGGGGCCTGCCGGACGGCGGCGATCTTCAGCTCCTGGTAACCCCGGAAGCCGAGCCGCTGGCAGGCGCGGACCACCGAGGAGGGCGCCGTCCCGGCCAGTTCGGCGACGTCGCTCACGCTGAGGCCGACCAGATCGGCGCCCCGGGCCAGGACCACCCGGGCGACCCGTGCCTCGCTGCCGCGCAGGTCGCCGAGCCGGGCGCGGATGTGCGCGGCCAGCTGGGACTCCAGCGGGGAAAAATCGGAATGCTCTTCCATAGGTGGAGTGTATCGTGGAATCCGATTCCGAGGGCGGGTGATCCGCCGGTCCCTCGGCCGTCCATCGGAGGGGAGCCCCGTCATGCCCGCCGCCGTCCCCGTGGCCGTCCTGACCGCCGCCGTGCTGCACGCGGTCTGGAACGGGCTGGCGCACCGGATCCAGGACAAGCTGGTCGGCTTCGCGCTGATCAACCTCGCGTACACCGCCTGCGCGCTGGTCCTGGTGGTGCTCAACCCGCTCCCGGCGGCCGCGGCCTGGCCGTACCTGATCACCTCCGTGGTGCTCCAGGTGGCCTCCCAGCTGCTCCTGCTGCGCGCCTACCAGCTGGGGGACTTCGGGCAGATGTACCCGATCGCCCGCGGTTCGGCGCCCCTGCTGGTGGCGGTGCTGTCGGTCACCCTCCTCGGCGACCGGCTCGGCACCGGGGAACTGCTCGGGGTGGCCGTGATCTCCTGCGGACTGGCCGGACTGGCCTTCGCCCACGGGATGCCGGGCCGGGCCCAGCTGCCCGCGCTCATGGCGGCGGCCGGCACCGGGGTGATGATCGCCGCGTACACCGTGTCGGACGGCGGCGGCGTGCGGCACGCGGGCACGGTCGGCGGTTACGTCGCCTGGCTGTTCCTGCTCCAGGGGCCGGTGCTGGCGCTGATCGCCTGGGCGCGCCGGGGCCGGGGCCTGCTGGCCGGGGCCGGTCCGGCGGTCCCGTTCGGGCTGATCGGCGGGGTGCTGTCGCTGACCGCCTACGGGCTGGTGGTCTGGGCGCAGTCCCGGGGGAACCTCGCGACGATCGCCGCGCTGCGCGAGACCAGCATCGTGATCGCCGCGCTGATCGCCACCGTGGTCTTCCGCGAGCGCCTCGGGCGGCTGCGGATGGCGGCGAGCGCGACCGTCCTGGCCGGGATAGCCGTCCTGGAGCTGGCCCACCCCTGAGGGTCGGCTCCAGGACGGCGGCGGCCGATGCCGCGTGGCGCGGGCCGGGCTGCGGGCTGCCGGCCTCGGGCCGCAGGACTCAGGGGACGATGACCGTCAGCGAGCTGCGGGTCACCGTGAAACCCATCTCCTCGTAGAGCCGCTGGGCCCGGTTGCCCTCGGTCACCGCCAGCCCGATCTCGGTCCGGCCCCCGGCGACGAGGTCCGCGAGGACGCGCCGCAGCAGGTCGCGGCCGAGGCCGGGGTAGCCGAGCGCCGGATCGCGGAACACATGGGCGATCCAGGGCAGCCCGTCCCAGTCGGTCAGGACGGCTCCGGCCACCACCCGGTCGGCCTCGTCGACGACCAGGGCGCTGACGGGCAGCAGCGGCCCTATGACCTCCCCGGCGAGCAGTTCGGCGAGCCGCCGCACCGCGAGCCGGTCGCCGTCCGCCTCCTCCGGGCGGTGGTCGGGGTGGCCGGGGCCGAAGGCGGCCATCGAGGCCGCGACCAGCGCCTCGGCCGGGCGGTCGCACGGCACGGTCCGGAACCCGTCCCGCAGCGGCGTCCGGGCCCAGGCCTCCCAGCCCTCGGCGGGCGGGGCGCCGGTGAGCTCGCGGTGCATGGTGTGGCCGTGGCGCAGCACCGAGGCGCCCTGCCGCACCAGCTCCTGACCGAGCTCGACCGGTCCGGAGACCACCCAGCCCGCCATCTCCGCCCGCACGTACCCGGCCAGGGCGGGCAGGTCGCCGCGCGGGTCGACCACCTCCAGCTGGTCGGCCCAGGGGCGTCCCTCCCGCTCCCCGAGCCCGTACCGCACGAGGGCGACGCCGTCCGCCCCGTAGCCGTACCGCCAGTCGGTTTCCGTCTCCGCCACGCCGCTCGTCCGATCCTCGCCCGGCGGCACACCCCTCGCGTGCCGTCTACCCGTCATGCTCGGTGAACGATCCGTTCCGATCAACCGATTTGGCCGAGAAGGACCGAGCAGGACCGAGCAGGACCGAGCAGAGCAGAGTAGGACCGCGCGGGGCCGAGTAGGACGCCGGCTGACCTAATCGCGGCCTACCGTCACCGCATGATCAACGACGAGGAAGCCGTCCGCCCCTTCCGGCTCGCCGTTCCGCAGGACGAACTGGACGAGCTGCGCCTGCGGATCGCCCGCACCCGCTGGCCGGACGAACTGCCGGGGGCCGGCTGGTCCTACGGGGTCGCCGCGCCGTACCTGCGCGAACTGGCCGGGTACTGGGCGGACGGCTACGACTGGCGGGTGCACGAGGCGGCGCTCAACGCCTTCCCCCAGTTCACCACCACGATCGACGGGCAGAACCTGCACTTCCTGCACGTCCGTTCGCCCGAGCCGGACGCCGTCCCGCTGGTCCTCACCCACGGCTGGCCCAGCACCGTCCACGACTTCGCCCAGATCCTCGGCCCGCTCACCGACCCCCGGGCGCACGGCGGTGATCCGGCCGACGCCTTCCACGTCGTCGCCCCCTCACTGCCCGGCTTCGCCTACTCCGGGCCGACCACCGCACCGGGCTGGGGCACCCGTCGGATCGCCGCCGCCTGGGCCGAACTGATGCGCCGGCTCGGCTACCGGCGGTACGGCGCGCAGGGCGGCGACTTCGGAGCCATCGTCTCGCCCGAACTCGGCCGGGTGGCGCCCGAGGAGGTGATCGGCATCCACCTCAACGCGCCACCGAGTGCCTCGGCCCCGCTCTCCGCCGCCGAGTCCGCCCTGCTCTCCGCCGACGAGCGGGCCAAGGCCGAGGCCAACGCCCGGTGGTGGCAGGCGCACTCCGGCTACGCGACGCAGATGTCCACCCGCCCGCAGACGGTGGCCTACGCGCTCAACGACTCGCCGGTCGGCCAACTCGCCTGGAACCTCGAATTCTTCGTCGACCACGACCCGGAGGTGACCGGCCAGACCCTGCCCTCGTGGGACGCCGTGCTGACCGACGTCACCGCCTTCTGGCTGACCGGTACCGCCGGCTCGGCCGCCCGCCTCTACCGGGAGATCGCGGCCGACGGCTGGGGCCGCCCGGAACCCTCGGGCGTGCCCACCGGGGTGGCGCTGTTCCACGGCGACCGGGCGATCCGCGCCCTGGCCGAGCTCTCCAACCGGGTGACCCGCTGGACCGTCCACGACACCGGCGGCCACTTCGCCTCGCTCCAGGCGCCGGAGGCCCTGGTGACGGACGTCCGGGCGTTCTTCCGCACCCTGCGCTGAGCCGGCCCGGGTTGTCGGTGGCGGCGCCTACCGTTCCGGTATGAGCGTCCCCGAGGTCATCCCGATCGTCCACGAGCCCGGCTACCGCACCGACACCATCGGCCGCTTCCGGGGCGGCCAGTTCTTCGCCTCCGTCACCTACGCCGTCCCGGAGGGGGCGGTGAGGCACGAGGGCGGCGGCTGCTTCGCCGTGCTGCACCGGTTCGACGACGCCGGGCGCCACCTGGACTCCCGGATCGAGGCGGTGCCCGGCGCGGTCCCCGGTGCCGCCGAGGCCGCCGCCGAGCTGCTGGGGGAGTGGCTGGCGGCCCTGCCGGAGCGGGAGTTCGGGGACATCGCGGTCGCGCCCTTCGCCGTGCACGTCGACGGCTGCCTCTTCGGCCTGGTCGTCGAACGGCACGGCGAGGACGCGACGGAGGACGACTGGGCCGAGCTCTACCCCGACAACCTCGGTTTCCACGCCCCGTGGGACGGCGAGTACGACACCTGATCCCGCCGCCCCGGTCCGCTCCGGTCCGCTCCGGTCCGCCCCGACCGTCCCCCCGCCCCCGACGGTGCGTCAGTCGGCGATCACCGCCGCCCGGACGCAGAGCACGTCCGGCAGGTGGGAGACCAGCAACGCCCAGTGCTCGCCCTCGTCGTGGCTCGCGTAGACGTCACCGGTCCGGTTGCCGAAGTAGATGCCGGCCGGCTCGACGTCGTCGGTGCGCAGCGCGTCACGAAGCACGATGCCGTAGTGGTCCTCGCCCGGCAGGCCCTCGGCGAGCGCCTGCCAGCTCTCCCCGGCGTCGTTGGTGCGGAAGACCCGGCAGCGGCGCCCGGGCGGGATCCGGTCGTCGGCGCCGCCGAGCGGGAACACGTACGCGGTGTCGGCGCGGCGCGGGTGGGCGGCGATCGCGAAGCCGAAGTCGGCGGGCAGCCCGTCGGCGATCGAGCGCCAGCTCGCACCGCCGTCGTCGCTGCGGTACACGCCGCCGTGGTTCTGCAGGTAGAGTCGGTCCGGGTTGACGGCGTCCCGGGCGATCTTGTGCACGCACTGGCCGAACTCGGGGTACTGGCTCTCCTGGGGCAGGAACTCGGCCCGCAGGCCGGAGTTGGACGGCTGCCAGCTGCCGCCGCCGTCCTTGCTGCGGTAGACGCCGCCGCTGGAGACGGCGATCAGCAGCCGCTGCGGGTCGCGCGGGTCGGTGAGGATCGTGTGCAGGCCCTGGCCGCCGTACCCGGCGCCCCACTCGCTGCGCTGCGGGTGCTCCCAGAGCGCTTCCACCAGCGCGAAGTTCTCGCCGCCGTCCTCGGAGCGGAACAGCGCGGCGGGCTCGGTGCCCGCGTAGACCACGCCGGGTGCCTCCGGCCCGGCCGGCTGGAGCTGCCAGACCCGGGTGAGCGCGGCGCCGGTGTGCTCGGGGAAGCGGATCGCGGGCCTGGGCGGCTCGAACCAGCTCGCGCCGAGGTCGTCCGAGCGCCAGACCGACGGCCCCCAGTGGCTGCTGTCGGCACCCACCAACAGCCGGACACCGCCGTCCTTCCGGGGCCCGCCGTCCGCGTGGTCCCGGCGGTCGATCGCGACGGAGTAGATCGCGTTCATCCGGAAGTGCGGCCCGCTGAACTCCCAGTCCAACCGGTCGCGGCTGCGTCCGAGGAAGAGGCCCTTCTCGGTTCCGACGGCCAACAGCACTTCGCTCATTGCCACACACCACCTGCTCGGCGAAACGGCCCCGCCCGGACACCCTCCCCGGGCCAGTGTCCCGCCGTCGGACGTCCGCCACATCTCGCCGCGCCGGGCCGCGCCGGGTCGCGCCGGGTCGCCGCGCAGGCGCGGGCGAGCAGGGCGAGCAGGGCGGGGCCGGGGACGGCCCCGCCCTGGAGGGGCTCAGCCCCGGCAGCCCTCCAGCAGCCGCAGCCAGACCTCGCTGATCGTCGGATAGGCGGGCACCGCGTGCCAGAGCCGGTCGATCGGCACCTCGCCGACCACCGCGACGGTCGCCGAGTGCAGCAGCTCGGAGACGCCCGGCCCGACGAACGACACGCCGACCAGCACCTCCCGGTCCAGGTCGAACACCGCACGGGCCCGGCCCCGGTAGCCGTCGCCGTAGAGCGAGGCCCCGGCGACCGCGCCGAGGTCGTGGTCGATGGCCTTGACCCGGAGCCCGGCCCGCTCGGCGGCGTCCAGGGTCAGGCCGACGGCCGCGACCTCCGGGTGCGTGAAGACCACCTGCGGCGCACCCGCGCTGTCGGCGGACGCGGCGTGCGCGCCCCAGCGCGCGGTGTCCAGCGAGTGCCCCTGGGCGCGCGCGACGATCGCCGCACCGGTGATCCGGGCCTGGTACTTGCCCTGGTGGGTGAGCAGCGCCCGGTGGTTGACGTCCCCGGCCGCGTACAGCCAGCCACCGTCGACCCCGAGCACGGTGCAGCTGTCGTCCACGTCGAGCCAGCCGCCGGGGTGCAGGCCGACCTGCTCCAGGCCGATGTCCGCGGTGCGCGGGGCACGCCCGGTGGCGTACAGCACCTCGTCCACGGTCAGCCGCTCGCCGTCGTCCAGCACCAGGGTGACCTCGGAGGGCCCGCCGTCCGCCGCCGGCCGCTCCAGCGAGGCGACCTCCGTCCCGAACCGGAGGTCCACCCCGGCCGCCCGCAGGCCCTCCGCCACCAGCTCGCCGGCGAACGGCTCCATCCGGGGCAGCAGCCCGCTGCCGCGGACCAGCAGCACCACCTCCGAGCCGAGCGCCCGCCAGGCTGTGGCCAGCTCCACGCCGACCACGCCGCCGCCGACCACCGCCAGCCGCCCGGGGACGGTCTGCGAGCCGGTCGCCTCCCGGTTGGTCCACGGGCGCGCGTCGGCCAGCCCGGGGACGCCCTGCGGCAGCACCGGCCGGCTGCCGGTGCAGACCGCCACCGCGCGCCGGGCCACCAGGACCCGCTCGCTGCCGTCCTCCGCCTCGACCGTCACCTGCCGCTCGCCGGCCAGCCGGCCGTGGCCGCGGACCAGGTCGATGCCGGTGTCGCGGAGCCACTGCACCTGGCCGTCGTCCTGCCAGTGCGAGGTGAACGCGTCACGCCGGGCGAGCACCGCGGCCGGGTCCAGGGCACCCTTGCCGACCGCCTCCCGGGAACCGGCCACCGCGCGGGCGTCGGCCAGCGCGGCCACCGGGCGCAGCAGCGCCTTGCTCGGCATGCAGGCCCAGTAGGAGCACTCGCCGCCGACCAGTTCGCTCTCCACGATCACGGTGCGCAACCCGGCGGCGGCCGTCCGGTCGGCGACGTTCTCGCCGGTCGGACCCGCGCCGATCACGATGACGTCGTACTCCTCGGGGGCGGTGGACTGGGGAGTGGTCATCCGTGTTCCTCCGTGCTCTCGCGGGTGTGCCGTGGTGCCGTGCCCATCCTGCGCCGCCCCGCCCACGTTGCGTGGCCGAACACGCGGGCGAGGCGGCGGCCGGCATCACCGTACCGTCGCCCCGCCCGTCGTCCGCCGGGTGCCCGCCGTTTCCCCGTCCGGGGCCCGCGCTACTCGGCCTGCGCCAACTCCGCCAGCACCGCCGCGGTTTCGGCCGGACGGGAGAACATCGGCCAGTGCCCGGTCAGCAGCTCGCGCAGCTCCCACTCCGCCCCGCCGAGCGCCGCGAAGTACGGGTGCCCGGCGGCGATCATCTCCCGGACCTGCGCCAGCGGGATCGAGCAGGAGACCAGGGCCTTCGGCAGCTTGTCGGCGGCGCCGGTCAGCCGCAACGGCTCGTGGAGCGTACGGACCGGCTGGTCGGTCGCCAGCGCGCGGAACCGGGCGAGACCGGCCTCGTCCACCCCGGCCACGGCGGCGCCGCCCGAGGCCAGCACCTCCCAGGAGGGCAGCGGCACCCGCCAGCCGTCGACCAGCGAGGCCTCCAGCGCGGCACGGTAGGCCGGGTCCCAGAGGTCGGCGATCGCGACGTCACCGGCCATCGGGCCGGAGTCGACCCACACCACCCGGCGGATCCGCTCCGGCACCCGGTCGGCCGCGCCGCTCACGGCAAGGGTGCCGCCGCTGTGCGCGACCAGGACCACGTCCCGGAGGTCCTCGCGGACCAGCAGGTCGACCAGGTCGTCGACGTGGGCCTGCGCGCCGGTCTCGGGCGAGGCCTCGCCGGCCCGGTCGGCGAGCCCGGGCAGGGTCACCGCGTGCACGGTGTGGCCGGCGGCGTGCAGCGGTTCGGCCACCGCGTCCCACGCCCAGCCGCCGAGCCAGAAACCGGGAACGAGTACGAAGGTGCTCATGGGGGAGGGTCCTCTCCTGGAGTTTCGTGTCCTGGGGTACCGGGCCGTGCGGCCGGGGGCAGAACGACCGGGGACGGGGCGACCGGGGAACTCGCCCGGCTGCCCGTCGTCGGCTCCGAGCCTAGAATCGCATCCGGACAGAACTCGACCGGATTAATCGGCTCGTTGGCCGATCCGTCGATTCGGCCGACCCTCCTCCGGGCGAACCGTCGCCGCCCCGAGGAGCAAAGGACCCGTGGAACACCCGGTCAGCCGCGTGCTCGCCCTGCTCGAACTGCTCCAGGCCCGCCCCGGTCTGACCGGCGCCGAACTCGCCGCGCGGCTGGAGGTCGACGTCCGCACCGTGCGCCGGTACGCGGCCCGGCTCGCCGAACTCGGCATCCCCGTCAGGGCCGAGCGGGGCCGCTACGGCG
This sequence comes from Kitasatospora sp. NPDC057965, assembly GCF_042887135.1. Taxonomy (NCBI): domain Bacteria; kingdom Bacillati; phylum Actinomycetota; class Actinomycetes; order Kitasatosporales; family Streptomycetaceae; genus Kitasatospora; species Kitasatospora sp. NPDC057965. The sequence goes on along the minus strand of NZ_JBHVPZ010000003.1, from coordinate 39,429 downwards.
GCTACCGGCTGATGCCCGGGTACCGGCTGCCGCCGCTGATGCTCACCGGGGACGAGGCCGCCTCCGTCGTGCTCGGACTGCTGGCCGGCCGGCGGTCCGGGCTGTCGGTGGGGGAGCAGGCCGGCGAGTCGGCGCTCGCCAAGATCCAGCGGGTGCTGCCGCCGCAGCTGCGCGAGCGGGTCGAGGCCGTCGAGCAGACCCTCGGCCTGACCGCCGCGCCCACCGCCGGCCCCAGCCCGGCCGCCCCCGCGCTCTTCGCGCTCGCCGAGGCGGCCCGCCGCCGGCGCCGCGTCCGGCTCGACTACCGGGACCGCGCGGGCGCGCCCAGCGAGCGCGAGTTCGACCCGTACGGGCTGGTCTTCCACTCGGGACGCTGGTACACCACGGGCCTGGACCACCGCAGCGGCGAGCAGCGGACCTTCCGGCTGGACCGGATCCGCTCGGTCGACCCGCGGGAGACCGGCTTCGAACCGCCGGCCGGCGTCGACCCGGTGCAACGGGTGCTGGAGTCGCTCGCCGCGGTGCCGTGGACGCACGAGGTCGAGGTGGTCCTCACCACCACCCTCGCCGAGGCCCGCCACCGCATCCCGCCCACCGCCGGCACGCTCACCGGGACGGACGACGGGCGCGTCCTGTTCCACGCGCGGGCCGAACGGCTCGACGGCATGGCCGTGCTGCTGGCCGGCCTCGGCTGGCCCTTCACCGTGCGCCGACCCGACGCCCTGCGGGACGAACTGCGCGCGCTCGCCGCCCGCCTCACCACCTGGAGCGAGGACTGACCGCCGCGCCCGAACGCACGGCGGCGAGCCCCGCGGGTGGAGGAACCACCCCGGGGCTCGCCGTGACGAACGGGCCGGTCGAGCGGCCGGGCGTCACGCCTCCTTGGGACCGCCGTCCTGCTCCGCCGCGACCTTCCGCTTGACCTCCGCCATGTCCAGCCCGCGGGCCTGGCCGATCAGGTCCTCGAACACCGGCTCGGGCAGCGCGCCCGCCTGCGAGAAGACGAGCACGCCCTCACGGATGATCGCCAGCGTGGGGATCGACTGGATCCCGAAGGCCGCCGCCAGCTCCTGCTGCGCCTCGGTGTCCACCTTGGCGAAGACCAGGTCCGGGTGGCGCTCGGCGGCCTTCTCGTAGACCGGCGCGAACTGGCGGCACGGGCCGCACCAGCCCGCCCAGAAGTCGATGAAGACGAAATCCTTGCCGTCCGGTCCGGGGACGATCTCGTCGAAGTTCTCCTTGGTCAGCTCGACCGTGCTGCTCATGTCGCGGTTCCTGCCCTTCCGGTGGTGGCGGTCAAGGCCATGTGCCCCCGACAACGGCTGCTGTCCGCGCGCTATTCCGGGGACCCGACCGGGTCGCCCGTTGAGCGGACGGCGGCCCCCGTCCGTACCGGAGGGTGTCCGGCACCGATGTGCACCCCCATCGACCGGGGAGCGGTCACCATGCGCACCACCCACCGCACCGACGGCTCGACCGATGACCACACCAGCGGACCGGGCCGGCGACCCGGCCGCCGTCAGGGACGGCTCGCCGTGCTCGCCGCGGGCGGGCTGGCCGCGGCCGCCCTGGTGGCGGGCTGCGGCTCGTCGGGCTCCAGCAGCAGCTCGGCACCCGCCAACCCGCCCGCCGCGTCCAGCGCCCCGGCCTCGCCGGGCATGACCGCGACCACCCTGAGGACCACCGACGACCCGCACCTCGGCACCATCGTCACCGACGGTGCCGGCTTCACCCTCTACCGCTTCGACCACGACAGCGCCAACCCGCCCACCGCCACCTGCAACGGCGGCTGCGCGGCGCTGTGGCCGCCCGTCCCGGCCACCGGCACGACGGTCTCGGCGAGCGGCATCGACGCCAAGCTGGTCGGCACCGTCACCCGCGCCGACGGCAGCAAGCAGGTCACCCTGGCCGGTTGGCCGCTCTACCGCTACGCGCCCGACCAGAAGCCCGGTGACACCAAGGGCCAGGGCATCGACGGCATCTGGTTCGCGGCGACCCCCACCGGCGACCGGGCCGGCATGAGCGGCAGCGGCGGCAGTGGCGGCTCCGGCTACTGAGCCGGCCGTCCGGCCGTCCGTGACGACGTCCGACGATGCCCGATGACGTCCGTCGGCGCTCGACGACGACGCTCGACCCGGAGGCACGCGTGCGCGAGGATGTGATGGTGACCGAGGAGCCTCCCGGTGGCGGCCGCCCGGCCGTCCGGGGCGCGCCGGCACCGGACGAGGAGCTGATGCGCGCGCTCTACCAGGAGCACGCCGGGCCGCTGTTCGGCTTCGTCCTCCACCTCGTCGCCGGCGACCGCCAGCGCGCCGAGGACGTCGTGCAGGAGACGCTGCTGCGCGCCTGGCGGAACCTCCACCGGCTGGACCCGGCGGCCGGATCGCTGCGGCCCTGGCTCGCCACCGTCGCCCGCCGGATCGTCATCGACGAGCACCGCGCCGAACTCGCCCGCCCGCGCGAAGTCGACGCCGGCCCCCTGGAGTTGCTGCCCGCCGAGGACGAACTCGACCGTGCGCTGCGGATGATGACGGTCGCCGACGCGCTCGGCGACCTCTCGGCCGCGCACCGTGCGGTCATCGTCGAGACCTACTTCAAGGGCCGCACCGCCAGCGAGGCGGCCGCCGAACTCGGCATCCCCGCGGGCACCGTGCGCTCGCGGGCCTACTACGCGCTGCGCGCGCTCAGGCTCGCGCTGGAGGAACGGGGAGTGACATCGTGACACCGTCCGAACCCGATCCCGCGCGGACCGTGCACCTGGACGTCGGCGCCTACGTCCTCGGCGTCCTGGACCCGGTCGAACGTGCCGCCTTCGACGCCCACCTGGCCGCCGGCTGCCCGCGGTGCGCCGGGCAACTGGCTGAACTCGGCCCGGTCGAGGCGCTGCTCGGCGAGTACGCGGCCGCCGCCGACCCGGTCGACCCGGCCCCGGAGCCCGACCCGGCGCTGCTCGACCGGCTGATGGGGGAGGTCCGGGCGCGCCGGCGGCGCGGGCGCGTCCGGGGGCTGGCACTGGTCGCCGCGGCGGCCGCGCTGACGATCGCCGGCCCCGCGGTGACCGCCGCCGTGATCACCGCCGACTCCGCCCCCGGCGTGGTCGCCACCGCGGCCGCCCACCAGTTCGCCGCGACGGACCCGGCCACCGGCGTCCACGCCGTGGTCGGCGTGGACCCCGCACCCTGGGGCAGCCGGGTCGCGCTCGAACTGTCCGGTGTCCAGGGCCCGTTGACCTGTGACCTGGTCGCGGTCTCCGCCACCGGCGGCCACCAGACGGTGACCACCTGGAACGTCCCCGCCACCGGCTACGCCCCCACCACCCCGCTCCGCACCACCGGCGGCACGGCCTACCCGCCCACCACCATCACCCACTTCGAGATCCGCACCCTCGACACCGGCGCCCTCCTCCTCACCGTCCCTGCCTGACCCACCCCATCGGCGGATCCTTGAACGCGTTCAACCGCCCCCCGGACGCCGCCCCGGCCGTCTGCTCTGGTGTTCACCGGGGGTACGGCGCACCCTGGAGGAGTAACCGGACGAGAAGCGACCGCCGGAGGTGATCCGCCATGCAGACTCTTGTCGGTTGGCACATCGAGATGGAATTCCGCGAGGAGGGGCCGCGGACGGCCGCCGCCGCCCTGCTGCGGCTGGGGGACGGGACCGAGTTGCGCGCCCACGGCTACACCAGCCGCCACCCCTCCGACCCGGAACAGCTGAGGGTCGGCGAGGAGATCGCGGCCGCGCGGGCGCTCAACGACCTCGCCTCGCAGCTGCTCACCAAGGCCCACGGGGAGATCCAGGAGGTCAGCCCGGTCCCGACCCACCCGCTGTCGTGACGCGACCGGACGCCGCCGCCGGCCCGGGCGCCCCCCGGTCGCGCATCCCGCTGATCTGCCCGCGCTGCGGCCGGGAGCAACGGGTGGTGCCGGGCGGTCCCGGCCGCGCGGTCAAGGTGGTGCACGCCGGGACCGGCCGGGAGGCCTGCGAGCCGGGGGACCTGGCCCGCGCGCCGGACGACGACGTGGGCGGCGACGCCGCCTGAGTCGACGACGGGGGTCGACGACGGGGCCCGGCGACTCAGTTCGGGCAGTACGTGGTCGGCACCTGCCACTCCGGCCCGATCAGCCGCTGCTCCAGCTCGTTGAGCGTGATCCGGATGCCGATCGTCCCGGCCAGTCCGAGCCGCATCCGGCTGCGGGCCAGGGCCAGGAACGCCGCCAGCCCGTACTTGTTGATCAGCGAGGCGCGGTAGCGGGCGGTGTCGTCCGCGTCGCAGACGGCGGCCCGGGCCGGGAGCTGACGCCCGGTCGGCCGCCCGTGCGCGTCGCACGGGCCGACCAGGACCTTGGGGTGGCGGCGGATCCGCTCGGCCTCGCCGGAGTGGGCGGGCGTCCAGATGCCGAGCGCCGTGCCGTCGGCCACGACCCAGCTCTGCGAGCGGACCTGGCGGCCGTCCTCGCCGAAGGTGGTGAGCAGGAGGTATCTGCTGTCGGCCAGCTGGTCGGTACGGTCGTGCACGGTGTCCTCCCTCTCCGTTGCGGCGGGTGGTCGCGGGCGGCGCGCGGCCTCAGTGGCCGCGCCCGCCGCCGTTCTCGTGGTGCTCGGTGACGGCGTGCTGTGCGGCGGGCGGTTGCTGTGCGGCGGTCGGGTGGTGCCCGGTGGCCCCGTGGTGTGCGGCGGCCCGGTGGAACTCCTCGGCGGTGGGCCCGGCGATCCGGGCCCCGTCTCCGTGGAACCCACGGGACAGCCTCGCACGGGCGCGGTCAAGGACCCCGGCCGGGTGGGCCACTCCATTGTCGTCCACGGCGGCGGGCAGTTCGAGGGCTCGCGGCTGCTCGTGCGCGGTGAGCCGGTGCAGTTCGGCCGGCGCGAGCGGGGCGTGCACCTCCACGAACTCGCCGTGCGGCAGCCGCTTGATGACGCCGGTCTCGCGGCCGTGCAGCACCTTCTCCTTGTCCCGCCGCTGCAGGCCCAGGCACCAGCGCTTGGTGATCACGAAGACGGCCACCGGGACGACGAGGAATCCCACCCGGACGGCGTAGGTGATGGTGTTGAGCGACAGGTGCAGATGGGTGGCGATGAGGTCGTTGCCGCCGCCGGCCAGCGTCACCAGGTAGAGCGAGATCCAGGCCGCGCCGAGCGCGGTGCGGACGGGGGCGTTGCGCGGGCGGTCCAGCAGGTGGCGTTCGCGCCGGTCGTTCGTCGCCCAGGCCTCCACGAACGGGTGGACGGCGATCGCGCCGAGGACGAGCGGGAAGAGTGTGAACGGGACGAGCACGCCGAGGTTCAGGGTGTGGCCCCACAGGCCGACCTCCCAGCCGGGCATCACCCGGACGAGCCCTTCGGCGAAGCCCATGTACCAGTCGGGCTGGGCGTCGGTGGACACCTGGTCGGGGCGGTACGGGCCGTACGCCCAGATCGGGTTGATCGTGGCGAGCGCCGAGACGGCGGCGATCAGGCCGAACACCAGGAAGAAGAAGCCACCGGCCTTGGCCGTGTAGACCGGCATCAGCGGCATGCCGACGACGTTCTTCTCCGTCTTGCCCGGTCCCGCCCACTGGGTGTGCTTGTGGTGGAAGACCAGGATCAGGTGCGCCACCAGCAGGCCGAGCATGATGCCCGGGATCAGCAGCACGTGGATGGTGAAGAACCGCGGCACGATGTCGGTGCCGGGGAACTCGCCCCCGAACAGGAACATCTGGATGTAGGTGCCGACCAGCGGGACGGCGAGGATCGCGCCCTCGACGAAGCGGATGCCGGTGCCCGAGAGCAGGTCGTCGGGCAGCGAGTAGCCGAAGAAGCCGTCCAGCATGCCGAGGAAGAGCAGCAAGAAGCCGAACAGCCAGTTGATCTCACGGGGCTTGCGGAACGCGCCGGTGAAGAAGACCCGCATCATGTGGACGAACATCGCCGCGATGAAGACGAGCGCCGCCCAGTGGTGGATCTGCCGGATCAGCAGGCCGCCGCGCACCTCGAAGCTGATGTCGACCGTCGAGGCGTAGGCCTCGGACATCGGCACGCCCTTGAGCGGCACGTACGAGCCGTCGTAGACGATCTCGCCCATGCTCGGCTTGAAGAACAGCGTCAGCCAGACGCCGGTCAGGATGATGATGAGGAAGGTGTAGAGGCAGATCTCGCCCAGCATGAAGGACCAGTGGTCCGGGAAGATCTTCCGCAGGTTGGCCCTGGCCAGGGTGTAGATCCCCAGCCGGCCGTCGGTCCAGTCGGCGGCGCGTTGCCCGCGTCCGCCGCCGGTTCCCTGATTCCGGGTCATGTCCACGCACCTCGGTCGAAGTGAAGCGGGGAGTCATCCCCGCTTCGAAGCCCGACCAGAATAAGCGGGGATCATTCCCCAGTTTCATCGGGGGGTGCTCACCGGCGTCCTCGCCGCGTTCGTACCGCGGTCCTCGCCAGCGTCCTCGCCGGTCCCGGAAACGGCGAACGGCCCGCCCGGCGTCGTGAAGACGCCGGACGGGCCGTTGCGCACCGTCGCGCACCCCGCAGGGGTCAGTGCACCAGCACCGGGACCTCGTCGGCGGCCGACGCGTCGGCCGCCGCGCCCTCGCCGGAGCCGGGGCGACCTGCGTTGACCAGGGTGAACGCGGCCACCGACGCCAGCACCAGGATGCCGAAGGACCACCAGATCGCGGTGGAGAAGCCGTGCACCATGCCCTGGAACTGCACCGCCTGCGCGGCGGCCGGGGTGGTGGCGGAAGCCGCGTGGGCCGCCAGCCAGGTGGTGGTGGCGCTGGCCGCGATGGTGTTCAGCAGCGCGGTGCCGATGGCGCCGCCGACCTGCTGCGAGGTGTTGACCATGGCGGACGCCACACCCGCGTCGCGCGGCTGGACGCCGTGCGTGGCCAGGCTCATGGCCGGCATGAACGCGGTGCCCATGCCCAGGCCCATCAGGACCAGGCCGGGCAGGATCAGCGCCGGGTAGGAGCTGTCCAGGTCGATCTGGGTCAGGATGAGCATGCCGAGCGAGGCGACCAGGAAGCCGGGCGCCATCAGGAACCGCGCCGGGACGCGGGTCATCAGCCGGGCGCCGATCTGGGTCGAGCCGGTGATCATGCCCGCCACCATGGGCAAGAAGGCCACGCCGGTCAGGACCGGGCTGTAGTCGAGCACGATCTGCAGGTAGTAGGTCAGGAACAGGAAGAGACCGAACATACCGATCACGGCCATGCCCAGCGCCAGGTAGACGCCGCCGCGGTTGCGGTCCAGCACGACGCGCAGCGGCAGCAGCGGCGCCTTGACCTTCTGCTCGACCACGACGAACGCGGCCAGCAGCACGGCGGCGGCGACGAACAGGCCGATGGTCACGCCCGAGCTCCAGCCGTCCGACTCGGCCCGGGTGAAGGCGTAGACCAGCGAGACCAGACCGGTGGTGACCAGCAGCACGCCCGGGATGTCGAGGCGGTTGCGGTTGCGGCCGACGGCCGGCTCGCGGATCACCATGACCGCGCCGACGGCGGCGATCACGGCGAACGGGATGTTGACGAAGAAGGTCCAGCGCCAGTTCATGTACTCGGTCAGCAGGCCGCCGAGGATCAGACCGATCGCACCGCCACCGCCGGCGATCGCACCGTAGATGCCGAACGCCTTGGCGCGCTCCTTGGCCTCGGTGAACATCACGGCCAGCAGCGAGAGCGCGGCGGGGGCCAGCAGCGCGCCGAAGACGCCCTGCAGGGCGCGCGCGCCGAGCAGCATCGCGGTGTTGGCGGCGGCGCCGCCCAGCGCGGAGGCCAGCGCGAAGCCGGTCAGGCCGACCACGAAGGCCCGCTTGCGCCCCCACAGGTCGGCCACCCGGCCGCCGAAGAGCAGCAGACCGCCGAAGGCGAGCGCGTACGCGGTGATCACCCACTGGCGGTTGCCGTCGGTGATGCCGAGGTCCTTCTGCGCGGACGGCAGCGCGATGTTCACGATGGTGGCGTCGAGGACGACCATCAGCTGCGCGAGGCCGATGAATATCAGGGCCTTCCAGCGCCTCGGATCGGGCTGGAGGGCGGGTTGGGCGTCGGTTTGCGGCATGGAGGTACTCACTTCGGTGCGAGAGGTGCGGACGGTGCTGGGCGTGCGGAAGGTGCGAGAGGTGCGGGGCGGGCGGAACGCGCGGGCGTGCCGAAGGCGCGACCCGGGTCACGGGCGGCAGCGGTGGGCACGCCGCGGCGGCCGTAGCGCGTCCCCGCGGTGAAGGGTGTTTCGGACGTCAGGTCACGCCGGTCGTCCGGCGCGGTGGCGGTGGGTCAGTGGTCGTCGTGGAAGTCCTCGAAGATCGCTGCCCGGCCGGGCAGGACGGAAGGGGCGGGCGCCCGCATGCCGTCCAGGAACAGTTGCAGGTGCCGGTGGACGAACTCGTCCAGGAGGTGGCACGAGGTGCCCGGCAGCGGACGCGTGAGCTGACTGAGGGCGATGAACAGGTCGCCGTGGCCGACGTCCGCCCGGGCCTCGCCCGCCGCCTGCGCCCGCTCCAGCAGACCGCCGGCGACGGACAGCAGGCGCTCGCGCGCCTCCGCCAGGTCGGGGTCGTGCGGGTCGACGTGGTTGGTGAGCATCGGGCAGAGCGCGCCGACCTTCTCGTCGACGGTCTCGTGGGCGAACCGCTCCAGGGCGTCGAACGGTCCGGCGACCTCGGCGGCCGCCCGTTCGGCGATCGCCACGATGCGGTTCTTGACGAGCAGCGCCACCTCGCGGATCAGTGCCGTCCTGGTGGGGAAGTTCCGGTAGAGCGTAGCGTTTCCGACGCCCGCCCGCTTCGCGATTTCGTCCAGCGGCGCGTCCGCGCCGTGCTCGACGAACGCGTCCCGGGCCGCCAGGACGATCCGTTCACGGTTGCGGCTGGCGTCCGCGCGCAGTCTGGGCGCGCGGGCCGGCCCCGCGGTGCGGGTCGGACGGGGGGCGACGGTGGTCACGGGTGCACTCCTCCCGGGATGCGATTGTGGGGAGTCACTCCCCGCTTAGTCCTACGGAAGGCTAAACGGGGAATCCGTCCCCGGAAATTTCGCACCCCGATGTGACCTGCGTCACATTCGGTCGAAGCTCTCGCCGAAGCCCCTGCCGTGCCCCACCATGCCCGCCGCGACCGTCGGCCGGTGCAGCGGGATCTCGAAGTGGACGGTGGCCACCCCCGGGCCGTGCTCACCGGTCGGGCGGGCGTCGTAGACCTCCTCGGCGAGGCTGCGCCAGAACGGCTCGGCGCCGGGGATCGCGGTGTTGGTGTGCAGGTAGAGCCGGCGGTAGCCGCCCTCCTCGGCGGCGAACGCGCAGGCGCGGCGCACGAGCTCCCGGGCCAGGCCGTGCCGCCGGTGCTCGGCCCGGACGTAGACCCGGACCAGCTGCGCGGTGGTCCCGGACGGGAAGTGCCGGACGAGCTCGCGCGGGTGCGGCGGATGGGCCGGTCCGGTGGAGTGCAGCGCGGTGGTGGCCACCACCTCCTCGCCGAGCACGGCGACCAGGAGGGCGTGCCGGGGGTGGTCCAGGTAGTGCCCCTGGAGGTCGACGACATCGGCGTGCCAGTCGGGCACATAGCCGTAGCCGAACTCGCGGTAGAAGGTGTCCAGGATCAGCCGGCGCGCTCCGGGCACGTCCTGCGGGAGTGCATGGCGGACGACGTAAGGAAGCTGACGATCCATCAGGCAACTCCGGCGGGGCAGGGGCATGGCGGTCGAGGGCAAGAGTACATGAAAACCACTTTCATCTGACGCTTCGACGGAAACGCGGCTCCGGCGCGTTGAAAATGAAAACGAATGCCGTTACGGTCCTGCCTGTCGAGTCCGTCGAAAGGTCGAAAGGGAGATCCGTGGCACATCTGCTGGTGATCGAGAGCTGGGTCGGCTCCATGAGCAGGCTGTTGCCGCGGGCGTTGGGGGAGGGCGGCCACCGCTTCACCTTCCTCACCCGCGACCTGCACCACTACCTGCGGGCCACCGCCCCGGCCGACGGCCCGCATCCGCTGCTCGCCGCGGAGAACGTGCTCACCGCCGACACCAACGACCCGGAGACGCTGCTGCCGTACGCGCAGCGGCTGCACGCGCTGCTCGGCTTCGACGGCGTGCTCTCCTCCTGCGACTACTACCTTCCGCAGGTCGCCCTGGTGGCCCGCCGGCTCGGCCTGCCCGGACCGGCGCCCGACGCCGTCACCGCCGCCTGCCGCAAGGACCTCACCCGCCGCCGGCTGGCCGAGGCCGGCGTCCCCGGGCCCGCGTACGCGCTCTGCGCCGACCCCGGACGGGCCCGCGCCGCCGCCCGGGCGATCGGATACCCGCTCGTCGTCAAGCCGGTCGACCTGTGCGCCGGCATGTTCGTCCGCGCGGTCCGCGACGAGTCGGAACTCCTCGCGGCGATCCGGGCGTTGGATGCCTTCCCGGTCAACGCCCGCGGCCAGCGGCGGGAGCCGGCGGTGCTGCTGGAGGAGCTGCTCACCGGACCGGAGGTCAGCGTCGAGACGGTGTCCACGGACGGTGTCGCGCACGTCGTCGGGATCACCGACAAGAGCATCGGCGGCGCGCCCGCCTTCGTCGAGACCGGGCACATGTTCCCGGCCGCGCTCGACCCGGCCGAGGCCGCGGCGGCTGCCGGCACCGCCGTCGCCGCGCTGGGCGCGCTCGGCCTCGACCAGGTCGTCGCGCACACCGAGATCAAGCTCACCGCGGCCGGACCCCGGGTGATCGAGGTCAACCCGCGTCCGGCCGGGAACCGGATCACCGAGCTGGTCCGGCGGGTCACCGGGGTCGACCTGGCGGCTGCCGCCGTCGACGTCGCGCTCGGCCGCCGGCCCGACCTGGCCGTCCGCCCGACCGGGGTCGCCAGCGCCGCCATCGCCTTCCTGGTGCCCGACGGCGGGCAGGCCGGCCTGCTGGACGGCTTCGACGGCGAGGACACGGTGCGCCGCGACCCGGCGGTGGTCGAACTCGCGCTCGCCGGGTCCGGCCGCGAGGTGCGGCCCGCGACCAGCAACAACGAGTACCTCGGGCACGTCATGACCGCCGACACCGGCGGGTCCGGGGCGCGCCGAACGGCCGAGCGGCTGCTCACCGGGCTCGCCCCGCGTCTCGCGCCCGCGCCCGCGCCCGAGGCCGAGCCCGACCCTGAGCCCGTACCCGTACCCGTACCCGTACCCGTACCCGAGTCCGGGCCCGCGCCCGCGCCCGCCGACCGTCGGGACGAAGCCGCGGCGGTGTCCGCATGAGCACCCTCACCGCCACCGCCCCGCCCAGCTGGGCCGCCGACCCCGCCCCGGCCGGCGCCTTCCCCACGAGCCCCGGGATCACCACCCTCCCCGTGCTCGACCTGATCACCGGGCGGGCCCGTACGGGGGCGTACGGGCCCGACCCGGCCGCGCTGCGGATCGCGCTCGCCTTCAGCACGGTGCAGGCCGTGCGGCACAGCGGCCGGGCCCGCGGGTACCGCAACGAGGTGCTCAGCCTCCGGCTCGGCGCCGCCGTCGGCTCCTGCGCCGTCGAGCCCGGCGAACTGCCGGCCGACACGGTCACCGACTGCGTCGGCGCCGCCGTCGCCGACCTGCTCGACCACCCGTGCGGCGCCGTCCGGGTCGCCGCGCTCGACGCCTACCTCGGCCACTGCCTCCCGCACGCGCCGGCCTACGGCGCCCGGCGGTACGGCCTGCCCTCGGGCTCCTCGCTCACCAAGTCGCGGGTCCGCGCCTCCGCCGTGGTGGGGCTGCTGCCGCTCGCCGCCGTCCGCCGGGTCCTGGTCGTCGGCGTCGTCAACTCCCTGCTGGAACAGCTCCGTTCCCACGATGTCGGCTACCTGCCGTGCGACCTCAAGGGCGGTCGCACCGAGTGGGACGAGCCGGTGCACACCGACGCCCTCGCCCACCTCGACGACTGCGACGCGATCCTCGCCTCCGGCATGACCCTCGGCAACGGCACCCTCGATCCGCTGCTCGCCCACGCCCGCGCCACCGGCAAGCCCCTGGTGCTGTTCGCGCAGACCGGCAGCTCCGTCCTGCCCCGCCTGCTCGGCGACGGGGTCACCGGCGTCAGCGCCGAGCCCTACCCCTTCTTCTGGCTCGACGGCGGCCCCAGCATCCTCCACCTGTACGGGGGTGCGGCCCGGTGACCGCCCTGCTCGACCCCGGCGCGGCGCCGGCCCGTCCGGTCCTGGGCAACCCGGCCCTGCTGCCGCTGCTCGGCGGCACCCCGCTGGCCCGGATCACCACCCCGCTGCCGCGGCCGCACCCCGGCTTCTGGGCCAAGCTGGAGGGGCTGAGCGCCGGCGGCATGAAGGCCCGCTCGGCCGTCGCCATGCTCCGCGGCGCCCACGCGCGCGGTGAACTGCGCCCCGGCGCCACGGTGGTGGAGTCCACCTCGGGCACCATGGGCGTCGGCCTGGCCTTCGCCGGACAGGCCCTCGGGCACCCCGTCGTGCTGGTCGGCGACAGCGAACTCGAACCGTCCATGCGGCAGTTGCTGCGCTCCTACGGCGCCCGGTTGGAGCTGGTCGAGCGGCCGGCCCGGCACGGCGGCTGGCAGGCCGCCCGGCTCGCCCGGCTGCGGGACGTGCTCGACCGGCTGCCCGACGCCTACTGGCCCGACCAGTACAACAATCCCGACAACGCGGCCGGTTACCGATCGATGGCCCGGGAGATCACCGCCGAACTCGACCACCTGGACGTGCTGGTCTGCAGCGTCGGCACCGGCGGCCACAGTTCCGGGCTCGCCGAGGCGCTGCGCCGCCGCTGGCCCCGGCTGCGGATCATCGGGGTCGACTCGGTCGGCTCCACCATCTTCGGCCAGCCCGCCCGGCCCCGGCTGATGCGCGGCCTCGGCAGCTCCATCCACCCGCGCAACGTCGCCCACCAGGCCTTCGACGAGGTGCACTGGGTCGGCCCGGCCGAGGCGGTCGACGCCTGCCGGCGCCTCGCCCGGGGCGCCTTCGTCAGCGGCGGCTGGTCCACCGGCGCGGTCGCCCTGGTCGCCGCCTGGGCCGCCCGGGCCGATCCGGGCGCGGCCGTCGCCACCGTCTTCCCCGACGGCCCGCACCGCTACCTCGGCACCGTGTACGACGACGCGTTCTGCCGGCGGCACGGCCTGGACGCCGGGCGGGCCGTGTCGCGCCCGGTCGAGGTCCCGTACCCGGCGGCCGTCGAGGTCACCGGCTGGGCGCGCTGCCGCACCGGCCGGTCCGCGCCCGGGGAACCGGCCGCCGCCCCGGTGGCCACCGCCACCGCCGCCGCCGCCACCGCCGCCGCCGCCGTCGGGACCGCCGTCGGGACCGCCCCTGTTCGCACCGAGAAGGACCGATGAGACTCGACGTCCGCACCGTCCGGCTCCGCCTGGCCGAGCCGCTGCGCATCTCCCGCTCGGTGACCACGCAACGGGACGCCGTCCAGCTCTCCCTGGGGCACGACGGGGCGACCGGACACGGCGAGGCGGTCAGCAGCGTCCACCTGGACCTGCCCGCCGACCGGATCCGGCGCGAACTCGACGCGCTGCGCCCCGTGTTGGAGAACGGCCCGGACCCGGAGCAGGCGCTCGCCGACCTCCGCGACGGCACGGCCCCCTACGTGACGCTGCCGGCCGGGGTGCTGGCCGCCGTCGAGGCCGCGCTGCTCGACCTGGTCGGCAAACGGGCCGGCGAGCCCGTCCACCGGCTGCTCGGCCGCGCCGATCCGGTCGTCGCCGCCACCGCCCGCACCATCGGCATCGACCCGTCCGCCCATGCCGCCGCCCAAGCCGCCCGGCTCGCCGACGCCGGGTTCACCGTGCTCAAGGTCAAGGCCGGCGCCCCGGACCCCGGCCTCGACCTGGCCCGGGTCCGGGCCGTCCGGGAGGCCGCCCCGGAGATCCGGCTGCTGCTCGACCCCAACGGCGCCTGGACCCCTGCACAGGCCCTGCGGCTGCTGCCCGCCTTCGCCGCCGCCGGCGTCGAGGCCGTCGAGCAGCCGATCCCGCCGGGCCGCCCCGACGCGCTGGCCGCGGTCGCCGAGCGTTCACCCGTCCCGGTGATCGCCGACGAGGACGCCGTCGACTACGAGGACGCCTGCCGGCTCGCCGGGCGGGTGCAGGGCGTCAACCTCAAGCTCGCCAAGTGCGGCGGCGTCCACCAGGTGCTGCGCATCGCCGAGGCCCTGCGAGGCAGCGGCACCGAGCTGATGCTCGGCTGCCTGGCGGCCAGTTCGCTCGGCATCGCGCCCGCCGTCCACCTCGCCGACCGGGCCCGCTGGCTCGACCTCGACGGCCACCTGCTGCTCGCCCACGACCCCTGGCAGGGCATCGGCGGCGCCGACGGCACCGTCCGCACCCCGGGCCGGGCCGGCCTCGGCGTGCTGCCCGCGCCCGCCGCCGTGCCGCTCCCCGGACAGGACGCCCGCCCCCTCCCCAGCGAGGCCCTATGAACCACCGCCCCCTGGCCGACACCCCCGCCGCGGCCCCCGCCACCGCCCACCGCAACCTGCTCACCGACCGTCCGGAACTCTACGAACTCCGCTTCCCCGACCCCGGGTTCACCGCAGCCCGGTGGGCCGGGGCGATGCTCCGCGAACACGGCGCCGGGCCCGAGGTCCTCGACCTCGGCTGCGGCACCGGCCGCGACGCGGGCTGGCTGCACCGGGCGGCCGGGCTCACCGTCACCGGCCTGGACAGCTCCCCGGCGATGATCGCCCACGCCCGGGCCCACCACCCCGGACCGGCCTACCACGTCGGCGACATGCGCGACTTCACGCTGCCCGGCCGCTTCGACGCCGTGCTCTGCCTGGACAGCGCGCTGCTCTACTGCCACACCAACGCCGATCTCGACGCCCTGTTCGGCCGGCTGCGCCACCACCTGCGCCCCGGCGGCCTGTTGGTCGCCGAGATGCGCAACGGGGCCTTCTTCCTCGGCCGCACCGAACTCCTCGGCACCCCACGCTTCGACAGCGTCACCCACGACGGTGTCACGCACACCTCCCGCACCGTGCTGTGGATCGACCACGCCGCCCAACTGCTGCGCCGCACCCGCAGGTGGACCGGCGACGACGGCGCCCCGCCGATCGAGCAGCACTCCGCCTGGCGGCTGCTCTTCCCCCAGGAGCTGCGCCACCTGCTCGCCGTCCACGGCTTCACCGTGCTCGCCCTCCACGACCGGCCCGGCCCGCGCACCGAACCGCCCTGGACGGACGGCGACCGGCCCGCCGACACCGCCGACGGTGACCGCCTCCACCTGGTCGCCAGGCTGGACCTCCCCGGCCGACGGGGACGTTGACCGCCGGGTCCGTCCCCCTCGCGGGTGAATGGGTTCGGCACCCCACGTCGGCCCACTCGTGCGGGTGACGGCCTGTCGGACCCCTCGGCTAGCGTCTGCGCCATGAACACCACGACCGCAGCCGTCCCCGCCCCCGAGGCGATCACCGCGCTCCTCGACGTGCTGGGCGCCGAGGCGTCGGCGCGCGGCGTCGACGAGCGGGCGGTCCGCCGGGCGTTCGAGGCCGAGCGCCCGGGGCCGCTGCCCGACCACTGGTGGCTGGCCGTCCCGGGCGAGGCGTACGAGGAGGCGTTCACCGCGCTGGGGCTGCACGACCGGATCCCCGTCACCGTCCGCTACGGGCTGGCCGCCCAGGAGGAGGACGAGAAGTCCGCGCCCGAGCGGGTGCACCGGGTGTTCGTCACGCCCGAGTACGCGGGGTGGCGGCTGATCTACGCGGAGTCCCCGCTGCGGGAGACGGCCTGGTGGCCGCACGAGGTGGTCGAGCGCCTCAGCGCCGCCTGCGGCCGGGCCCAGGTGTTCTTCCAGGACCCGTTCGCCGACTCCGTGATCTGGGCCGCCGCCGAGCACGGCAGCCTGGTGCGCGGCTACTGGCGCTACGGCGAGCCGGAGTGGACGGGGGAGCCGCTGCCCTGGGAGCCGCTGCCCCGCGCCGCCGGACCGGACGGCGAGTTCGACGAGGAGGAGGGCGACGAGTTCGATGAGGACGGCGTCGAGCCCAACGCCTCCCTGGTCGAGTCGATCGGCCGGGCTGCCGCCGGACTCTCCGTGAACCCCGCCGCGATCACCGCCGACACCCCGGTCCGCGGCCACGGCTGGCTCGCCCTGACCGTCCCGGGCGCCGGCCACGGAGGCTTCGGGGGTGCGCCCGTGCTCTGACTCCGCCTTGCGATGCCCGCACCCGGACGCCGCGTCCTGGTCCGACAAAATCCAGGAGACAGGCCCTAGGCTGAACTCGCCCGGGCGGCCGGACGGCCGTGGGAGTCGGGAGGGGCCCGGCGGCCGGGGTCTCGGAGGTGGTCGCGATGGTCAGCGGTGGGACAACGGCCGAGGTGCGCTGCGTGGCGGCCGTCCCGTGCTGGGTGAGCCTGATGGCACGCGACCTCGATGCCGCCAAGGCCTTCTACGGGCCTTTGCTGGGCTGGGAGTTCGAGCCCGGCCCGGACCGCTTCGGCCCGTACGTGCACGCCGTGGCCGGCGGGGAGGCGGTGGCCGGGCTGGGGGTGGCGAGCGGCGGCTGGGGCATGCCCGTCGCCTGGACCAGCTACTTCGGCACCGAGAGCGCCGACGCCGCCGCCGACGCGGTCCGTGAGCGCGGTGCGACGCTCGCCGTCGGCCCGCTCTCCTTCGACGCGGGCCGGGTGGCCTTCGCCGCGGACCCGGCGGGCGCGGTGTTCGGCATCTGGGAGGGCCCGCTGGGCCGGGCCCGGCGGCTGAACCTCCTCGGCGCGCCGGTCTGGATCGAGCTGCGCACCCCGGACCCGTTCGCCGCCGCGCTCTTCTACGGCGAGGTGTTCCGCTGGGACGGCCGGGACCCGGAGCGGTTCGAGGTCCGCTGGGAGCACGACCGGGTGGTGCTGCGTGCCGAGGGGCACAGCGTCGCCGCGCTCGCCAGGGAGCAGGCGAGCGGCCCGGCGGGGATGCCGCCGCACTGGGAGGTGTCCTTCTCGGTACCGGACACCGACGCGGCGCTGGCCAGGGCGGCGGAGCTCGGCGGCAGCGCGATCGGCCCGGCGTTCGACTCGCCCTACGGGCGGGTGGCCCGGCTCCAGGACCCGGAGGGCGGCCGGTTCGCGGTGATCAGCGCCAAGCCCTGAGCCACGGACTCACGGTCCGGCCTCGGCGATCTCCGCCCGGTCGGCCCGCAGCCGTTCGGCGAGCGCGTTCCGGGCGGCGGCCGGGAGGGCCTTGCGGGTGGCGGTGAACAGCTGCTTCTCCTCGGTCGCCAGGTGGCGGCGCAGCAGCTCGGCCAGTCCACGCAGCAGGGTGTCCAGGGCGGGGCCGCCGGGCGGCAGCGCCTGCAGGTCGGCGAGGTACTGGCCGATCGCGAGGTGGTCGTGGATGCACCGGAAGACCAGCGCGCCGCCGTCCGGCACATCGTGCTGGACGACCGGGAACAGGTACTCCTCCTCCGCCGCGCAGTGGCTGAACAGCAGATCGGTGAGCCGCCCGATCAGCTGATCCAGCTCTGCTGCGCGGCCCGCGCCGCCGTCCTCGCCGGCCCCGTCGCCCGCGGCCGCGCCGGTTCCGCCGGTCCCGGTCCCGCCCTCCGCGCCGGGGTGCGGCCCGGCGGCCTCGATCCGGGCGAGCAGTTCCTCCACCGCGCGGTGCTCCGCGGTGAACTCGCCGAGGATGTCCGGCCTGCGGTTCATGGCGCGCCCGCCTCTCCGGTCTGCTGCGGTTCCGCCCCCGACACCTCCAGTATCCGGCGGCGCGCCCGTTGTCCGGGCGGTGCGGCGGAACGGGAGCCGTCGGCGAGGTCCACTCGCCGGGGAACGGCGCAGGTCAGGGGCGGTCCCGGCGCCCGGTGAGGGCGAGCATGCGGGTCTGCGGCCCGGCGTCGTCCGGGACCGGCAGCGGCGGGTCGAACAGCCCGCTGCCCGAGAGGTCGCCGTAGCCGGTGTACTCGGCGAGCGCGAAGTCCACCAGCGCCTCCGGCAGCCGGGTGAGCCGGCCGGTGCCCTCGGCGAGGTCCCAGGTGTGCACGACGGCGTCGGCGGTGAGCTGGTCCAGGTAGTACTGGCCGGAGACGTCGCCGAAGGACAGGTGCACGGTGAGGTCGGTGGCGCCGGGGACGGCGAAGGCGTCACGGGCGGCGTCCGCGGCGGCGGTCCAGGCGGCGACGGGGTCGTCACCGAGGACGTCGCCGTCGAAACGGGCGCCGACCTCGCCGATGGTGGCGCCCATCAGCAGCTCGGGCACCCAGAGCTGCTCGCCGGTGAGGTGGTTGACCAGGTCACGGACGGTCCAGTCGGCGCACGGGGTGGGCGCGTCCCACTGGTCGGGGGTGATCAGCCGGACCCGTTCGGTGAAGGCTGCGAGGGCCTCGGCGTGCGGGGTGCCCTTGTCCTGCGCGCGCCGGTGTTCGTTGCGATGTGCCATGCCCAGAGCCTGCCCCGCCTGGTGCCTTCGTACGCCGGTCTACACCACTGCTGACTTGATCACGCCAAAATGTCGTGCCGCGCCAGTTGTTCAAATTCAAACTTACGGGTACGGTCTCATCACCCCACTGGTTCGAATTTGAACAAATCCGGACCGGAATCGACGAACCCCCCTTTTTTTCCTGGAGACGCGCATGCCGAGCAGCAGCCCGAGCACGACCGCCCCCACCAACCCCATCGCCGCGGCCGGGAGAACTCCCGGATCCGCGGTCACCTCCCCGCACGCCTACGACGCAGGCCTTCTGCTGCTGCGCCTGGCCCTCGGCCTGACCATGGCCGCGCACGGCAGCCAGAAGCTGTTCGGCTGGTTCGGCGGCGGCGGGATCGACGGCACCGGCGCCTTCTTCGATATGAAGGGCTACCCGGCGCCCAAGGCCATGGCCGTCGTGGCCGGCCTCTCCGAGGTCGGCGGCGGACTGGCGCTCGCCGTCGGCCTGCTGGCCCCGCTGGCGGCCGCCGCGATCCTGGGCACCATGCTCAACGCCCTCGCCGTGACGTGGAGCGGCAAGTTCTTCGCCATGAACGGCGGCAGCGAGTACGAACTGATCCTGATCGCCGCCGCGGCGGCGCTCGCACTGACCGGTCCCGGCCGGTACGCCGTGGACCGCTACCTGCCGGTGGTGCGTTCGCACCGGCTGTCGTACGGCGCGGCCGCCGTCGTGATCGGCCTGGTCACCGCAGGCGCGGTGCTCCTCGTCCGCAACTGACGTGCCGTAACCGCGTGCTGCCACTGACGCACCACAACTGACGCGCCGTGACCGACCTGCCGCAACGCGCGGGTCAAGGAGGCATCAGTCGCTGTCCGCGAGGGCCGCCGGTCGACCGACCGGCGGCCTTTGCCATTGTGTGGTCGCCCTCTGCCGTTCTGCGGCTGTTCGGTGAAGTTCCTGTGGGGAAGCGACAGTTGTCGGTTCTGGGCCTTCCTAGGCCATGTGATGCGTGCAATTGTACATGTCACACCCCCACCGATGTTCGAGGGCATCGCCCCAACGGTGCCCCTGCAACGGTCCTCACCACCCCACCCGGCCGCGCCCCCACGCGGCCGACGAAGGCCCGGAGGCCCCCACGTGAGAACCGCACGCCCTTTGTACCAACACCCGCATGTCGCAAGGCTGTTGACGCTCGTCGTCGCGATGTTCGTGGCGGTCGGACTGTTCGCCCCGCGCGCCCAGGCCGCCCCCGTCCCGGTCTCGGTGAAGCCCGGCGCCGGCTCGCCCGCCACCTCGGCCGGACCCGCCGGTCTGGCCCCGCAGCCCGCGATCGGAGGCGCGCCGGACACCCCCGGCGCGGAGAAGCCGGCGGCGGCCCGCGACCGCGCCCCCTTCTCCACCGCGGACCCGGCCCGCACCAAGACCCTGTCGAAGCCGGAACAGAAGGCCCAGCGGAAGGCCGAGCTGGCCAAGTCCTTCGGCGAGAGCGCCCCCATGGCTCTCGGCGAACAGGCCTGCAACATCCCGGACTTCAGCCGCACCGGCGCCGCCCTGGTACAGGCGGTCACGTCGGCCGACCTCGGCTGCGTCAACGACCTGTTCCTGCTGACCGGTGGGGACGCGAGCGCGACGTTCCGCGAGTCCCAGATGGTCACGGTGGCGGACGCCCTGCGCGACAACGCCGCCAACTACCCGGGTGACAACTCCACTTCCACCGCCCAGCTGGTGCTGTTCCTGCGGGCCGGCTACTACGTGCAGTGGTACCACGCCTCCGACGTGGGCACCTACGGCACCGCCCTGCAGACCTCGATCCGCGGCGCGCTGGACTCCTTCTTCAACAGCGCGCACTCCCGTGACGTCTCCGCCGCCAACGCGGGCACGCTCGGGGAGGCGATCACCCTGATCGACAGCGCGCAGGAGAACGTCCGCTACCTGCCGGTGGTCAAGCGCCTGTTGGGCGCGTACGACGCCGCCACCCACAACCCGGTGAACATGGGCAACGCGCTCAACAGCGTGTTCACCGTGCTGTGGCGCGGCCACCAGACGAAGGGCTTCGTCGAGGCGGTGCAGGCCGATCCGAGCGTGCTCGACGCGCTCTACACCTTCGCCACCGCCAACAGCGCGCTGCTCGGCGGCGACTACACCTTCCTGGTCTACAACGCGACCCGCGAGCTGGGCCGCTTCGTGCAGTACGCCGCGCTGCAGCCCAAGGTCCGCCCGCTGCTGAAGGGCCTGGCCGACCAGTCCTCGCCGAGCGGCCGCACCTCCTACGAGTGGGCCGCCGTCGCCGAGATGACCGACGCCTACGACACCGGGAACTGCTCCTCCTACGGCACCTGCGACGCCCCGGCCCGACTCAAGTCGGCCGTCCTGACGGTCGACTCCACCTGCAGCCCGAGCATCCGGATCCTCGCCCAGGCGCTGGACTCCGGCCAGCTCGCCACCACCTGCTCCAGCCTCACCGGACAGGACGCCTACTTCCACTCCGTGGCCAAGGACAACGGCCCGGTCGCGGACGACCGCAACACCACCATCGAGGTCGTGGTCTTCCACTCGCGCTTCGACTACGCCGTGTTCGCGGCCGGCATCTACAAGATCGACACCAACAACGGCGGCATGTACCTGGAGGGCAAGCCGAACGAGGCCGGCAACCAGCCGCGCTTCCTGGCCTACGAGGCCGACTGGGCCCGCCCGGACTTCCAGATCTGGAACCTCAACCACGAGTACACCCACTACCTCGACGGCCGGTTCGACATGTACGGCGACTTCGACGCCGGCATGACCACCCCGACCGTCTGGTGGGTCGAGGGCTTCGCCGAGTACGTCTCGTACGGGTACCGCAAGGCGACCAACGACGGTGCGATCGCCGCCGCCGGCCGCCACACCTACCGGCTCTCCGACCTCTTCGACACCGTGTACGGCGACCAGGACCGCGTCTACCGCTGGGGCTACCTGGCTGTCCGCTACATGCTGGAGCAGCACCGCTCCGACCTGGACGCGGTGCTCGCCAAGTACCGCGTCGGCGACTGGGACGGCGCCCGCACCATCCTCAAGACCACCATCGGCACCCGCTACGACGCGGACTTCGACAGCTGGCTGACCGCCTGCGCCGGCGGCGCCTGCGGCGGCAGCACCAACCCGCCCGGCAACCAGCCGCCGACCGCCGCCTTCACCACCGCGGTCTCCGGCCAGTCGGTGAACTTCACCGACCGCTCGACCGACCCGGACGGCACGATCGCCTCCCGCGCCTGGGACTTCGGTGACGGCACCACCGACACCGCGGCCAACCCGGCCAAGACGTACGCCAAGGCCGGCACCTTCACCGTCACGCTCACGGTGACCGACGACAAGGGCGCCACCGCGAGCACCCGCCAGGACGTCACCGTCGGATCCGGCTCCGGGGGCGAGTGCACCGGCACCGACACCCGTCAGCTGGACCGCAACTGCGGGCGGACCAGTGTGGCGGCGACCACCGGCAACTACGCGCACTTCTACCTGTTCCTGCCGGCCGGGGTGACGCAGCTCAAGCTCACCAGCGCGGGCGGCACCGGCAACGCCGACCTCTACTACAACGGCGGCGGCTGGGCGTACACCAACGCCTACACGGCCAAGTCCACCAACGCCGACAACAGCGAGACCCTGACCATCACCAACCCGCCGGCCGGCTACGTCTTCCTGAGCCTCTACGCCCAGCAGGGCTTCTCCGGCGCGACCGTCAAGGCTGAGTACTGACCGAGGAGTTGACCGACCAGCACTGAACGAGGGCCCCGGCGGCGAACCGCCGGGGCCCTCCCGCGTCGCCACGGCTACGCCGCGATCCGCACCAGCGCGAGCGTGATGTTGTCCGGCCCGCCGGCCTCGATCGCGGCCTTCCAGAGCTCGAACGCCGCCCGCCCGTCGGCCCGTTCGCCCTCCTCCGGCGGGCGGGCGAGCAGCGCCGAGAGCTCCTCGTCCGGCACCGGGTCGGTCAGCCCGTCGCTGCACACCAGGTACCGGTCGCCGACGGCCAGCGGCGCGCTGCGGACGTGCGGCTCGACGAAGGTCAGCCCGAGCGAGCCGCCGAGGGTCTGGGTGACCACCGAGGTGGTGCGCCGTCCGGGCGGCAGCGGCGGGCTGTCGTCCACGCTGACCCGGCGCAGCGCGTCCTCGCCGTCGTCCTCACCGCCGCCCCCGCCGATGCGGTAGACGCGGCTGTCGCCGACGTTGAAGACCACGGCCCGCTCCTCCAGCAGCACCAGGCCCGCCACCGTGGTGCCCATCGCGGCCAGCCCGGGATCCCCGCCGGCCGCCGCGTACACGTCCTGGTTGCAGTCCTGGAGGGCTTCGCGGACGCTCTCCTCGCCGTCGAGCGCCGGTCCGCTCGCGGCCAGCCGCCGGGCGACCAGGGCGCTGGCGATCTCGCCGCCGGGGTGACCGCCGAGCCCGTCGGCGACCGCGACCACGCAGGGCGGGCCGAGCGGGAAGAGCAGGGTCTGCGGGTTGCTGGTGACGGTCGCGCAGAGCGTCCACGGCCCGACGGTGAGGCTGTCCTCGTTCTGCTCGCGCACCAGCCCCTCGTGGCTCAGCGCGCTCACCGCGATGTACGCCGCCATCGGTTCGCCGCCCTTCGGGTGCTCCGGCCGGCCGCTTCCGGCTCCTCCCATTGTCCCGCGCCGCCGCCGTGCCGGCCGGGGGAGCGGGGCGGGAGCGGGGGCGGCGCGGTATTGCACCGAGCGATCCAAAACAGCTACGGTGCTGCCATGGCGAGACCGCGCACCTTCGACGAGGACCGGGCGCTGGACGCGGCGATGCGGGCGTTCTGGGCGAACGGCTACGAGGCCACCTCCACCCAGGACCTCTGCGAGGCGACCGGCCTCGGGCGGAGCAGCATCTACAACACGTTCAGCAGCAAGCGCGACCTCTTCAGGAGGTCGCTGGACCGCTACAACGAGCTGATGACCGTCCCGCAGGTCGCGTTGCTGGAGGACGTGGAACGGCCCCCGCTGGAGCGGATCCGGCTGCTGCTCGCCCGGGTCGTCGACGGGGAGTTCGCGTACCGCCCGGACGGGCGCAGCGTCGGCTGCCTGACCGTGAACACCGTCGTCGAGCTGGCCGGGCGCGACCCGGAGGCGGCCGCAGCGCTGGCCCGGGACCAGGAGGTGCGGCTCGCCGCACTGGAGGCCGCGATCGGCGCCGGGCAGCGTGCCGGTGAGATCGCCGGGCGCCGCGGGGCGGGCGAGCTGGCCCGGTTCGTGAACGCGATGATCGCCGGGATGCGGGTCGCCGCCAAGGGCGGGGCCGACCGGGCCGCCGTCGAGGCCGTCGCGGCCACCGCGATGGACGCGCTCACGCCCTGAGCCGCGAGCCGCTCGCCCCGCCGCCCGTCCGTTCCCTCGTCCGCCCTCCTGCCTTCGCCTGCCCGAATTTTGAACCGATCAATCCAAAACTACCGGGGGAGCACTTCCATGCCACCTGCCGTGTACGTCCTCGCCCTCGGCATCTTCGCGATGGTGACCAGTGAGTTCGCCGTCGCCGGGCTGATGCCGCAGCTGGCGGAGGGCCTCGACGCGACGGTCCCGCAGATCGGCTACCTGATCACCGCTTTTTCCGCCGCGATGTGCCTCGGCGGCCCCTTCCTCACCGTCTCGCTCCTGCGCATGCGCCAGAAGCGGGCGCTGACGCTGCTGTTCGCGATCTTCCTGGTCGGCAACCTGCTCGCCGCGACCGCCTCCGGCTATCCGGTGATGCTGGCCGCCCGGGTGGTCAGCGGGATCGCCGCGCAGGCCTTCTTCGGCATCTCGATCTCGCTCTGCGCCCAGCTCGCCCGCCCCGAGCTGCGCGGCCGCTCGATCGCCGTGCTGATGAACGGCCTGATGCTCGGCACCCTGCTCGGCCTGCCGCTGGCCACCGTCGTCGGGGAGCACCTCGGCTGGCGGGCGGCGTTCTGGGCGGTGGCCGTGCTCACCGTGGCGGTCGCGCTGGCCACCCTGGCCGGGGTGCCGGACGCCGACCACGCCGAGGGCGGTGGCTCGCTGCGCGCGGAGTTCGGCGTGCTGCGCAACGGGCGGCTCTGGCTGGCGTTCGTCACCAGCACCCTGATCATCGGCGCCACCTTCTCGCTGTTCAGCTACGTCAACCCGGTCCTGACCGAGATCACCGGCTTCTCGGCCGGCTCCGTTCCGCTGCTGCTCGTCGCCTACGGTGCGGCGACCGTGGTCGGCAACACCGTGGTCGGCCGGCTCGCCGACCGGTACGCGCTGCCGGTGCTCGCCGTCGGTCTGGCGCTGAACACGGCCTTCCTGGCCGGTCTCGCGCTCTTCGCCCAGCTCCGGGTGCCGGCGGTCGGCCTGCTGCTCGGCGTCGGCCTGGTCGGCGTCACCATGAACCCGGCGATGGCCTCGCGGGTCCAGCGGATCGGCAACGCCCGTCCGCTGGTGAACACCCTCCACAACTCCTTCATCACGCTGGGCGTCCTCCTCAGTTCCCTGCTCGGCGGGCTCGCCATCGACGCCCGGGGCCTGCGCGCCGCCCTCTGGCTGGGGGTGGCGCTGGCCGTCGCCGGCCTGCTGACCCTGCTCCCGGACGCGCTGCGCGCCCGTCGCGCGGTTCCGGCGGTTCCGGGCACAGTGCGGCCTCGGAACAGGGGCCGGGCGCGGAGGGGAATAACACCCGGGTGGCGGATGCTAAAGTGGTTGAAACTTTGACGATCGGATCCTGAACCAGGTTTCACCTGCGGGATTCAACCTGGAGTGTGGTGAGCAACATGCAGTTCGGAATCTTCACCGTCGGCGATGTCACCCCCGACCCGACGACCGGCCGCACCCCGACCGAGCACGAGCGGATCAAGGCCACGGTGGCCATCGCCCGCAAGGCGGAGGAGGTCGGCCTGGACGTCTTCGCGACCGGCGAGCACCACAACCCGCCGTTCGTGCCGTCCTCGCCGACCACCCTGCTCGGCTACATCGCCGCGCAGACCGAGCGCATCATCCTCTCCACCTCGACCACGCTGATCACCACCAACGACCCGGTGAAGATCGCCGAGGACTACGCGGTGCTCCAGCACCTCGCCGAGGGCCGGGTGGACCTCATGATGGGCCGCGGCAACACCGGTCCGGTCTACCCGTGGTTCGGCAAGGACATCCGCCAGGGCATCCCGCTCGCGATCGAGAACTACGCGCTGCTGCACCAGCTGTGGCGCGAGGACGTGGTGGACTGGTCGGGCCGCTTCCGCACCCCGCTGCAGTCCTTCACCGCCACCCCGCGCCCGCTCGACGGCATCCCGCCGTTCGTCTGGCACGGCTCGATCCGCAGCCCGGAGATCGCCGAGCAGGCCGCCTACTACGGTGACGGCTTCTTCGCTAACAACATCTTCTGGCCCAAGGAGCACTTCAAGAAGCTGATCAACCTCTACCGCGAGCGCTACGCCCACTACGGGCACGGCACCCCCGAGCAGGCCATCGTCGGCCTCGGCGGCCAGGTGTTCATGCGCAGGAACTCGCAGGACGCGGTGCGCGAGTTCCGCCCCTACTTCGACAACGCGCCGGTGTACGGACACGGGCCGTCGCTGGAGGAGTTCACCGCGGAGACCCCGCTCACCGTCGGCAGCCCGCAGGAGGTCATCGAGAAGACCCTGACCTTCCGCGAGACCTTCGGCGACTACCAGCGCCAGCTGTTCCTGATGGACCACGCCGGCCTGCCGCTGAAGACCGTGCTGGAGCAGCTGGACCTGCTCGGCGAGGAGGTCGTGCCGGTGCTGCGCGAGGAGTTCGCCAAGGGCCGCCCGGCCGAGGTCCCGGACGCGCCGACCCACGCCTCGCTGGTCGCGGCCGACCGCGTCCGCCGGGAGCAGGAGCAGAACACCGAGGAGAACACGGAGGCGACCAAGTGACCGCGTACCGGCTGGTGGTGATCAGCGCCGGACTGAGCAAGCCGTCCTCGACGCGCCTGCTCGCGGACCGGCTGACCGAGTCGACGGTGCGCCGGCTCGCCCTCGACGGGCGGGAGGCGGACGTCACGGTGGTCGAACTGCGCGACCTCGCGACGGAGATCGCGAACAACTTCGTCACCGGCTTCCCCGGCCCCGCGCTGCGCGAGGCGATCGAGGCGGTCACCCGGGCCGACGGGCTGATCACCGTGACGCCGATCTTCGCGGCGTCCTACAGCGGGCTGTTCAAGTCGTTCTTCGACGTGCTCGACCCCGACGCGCTCACCGGCAAGCCGGTGCTGATCGCGGCCACCGGAGGCACGCCCCGGCACTCGCTGGCGCTGGAGCACGCCGTCCGGCCGCTCTTCAGCTACCTGCGCTCGGTGGTCGTCCCGACCTCGGTCTACGCGGCCACCGACGACTGGGGCAGCACGGGCGACCGGCTCACCGACGGGCTCCCGGGCCGGATCGAGCGGGCCGCCGGCGAACTCGCCGGGCTGCTCGCCGGCCGCGCCCCCAGCGGGCCGGCGGCGGACGGCGGGGAGCCGGGGGAGACCGTGGTGCCGTTCGCCGAGCAGCTGGCGGCCCTGCGGGTCTGACGGCGGCGGTGGATGCATGACGAGGGGCGGGCCCGGGAGACCGGGCCCGCCCCGCGTCGTCGTGCGTCGTCGTGCGTCGTCGTGCGCGTCGCCGCTGGGCGTCGCCGTGGGTTCAGCTCACCCGGGCGTCGTACGAGGCGCGGGCCGCCGCGATCTCGTGCTGGTGCGTCTCGGTCCAGGCGATCAGCGAGCGGACGGTCTCGTGCAGCGTCCGCCCCAGCGGCGTCAGCGCGTAGTCCACCCGCGGCGGCACCACCGGGTGCACCGTGCGCTCGACCAGGCCGTCCCGCTCCAGCTGCCGCAGCGTGACGGTCAGCATCCGCTGGCTGACCCCGTCGATCTCGCGCCGCAGCTCGGTGAAGCGCAGCGAGCCGCGGTCCAGCAGCGCGATCACCAGCAGCGACCACTTGTCGGCGATCCGGTCGAGGATCTGCCGCACCTCGCAGTCCTCCCTGGTGTCCCACTGGAACACGTCGTAGTCGCCGCCGGTATCCGCGCAGTGCGTCGGTGACTTCAAAGTGCCTTCTTCCACAGCTCCTGATGCTGCCTCAGGATGGCCGGTGGTTACAAGAGGGAACAGACCGGCCGAAGGGGAACCGCCCCGTCCGGTGTCCCCGCCTCCCCGCGCACTCCCAGGAGACCTCCGTGTCCGCGTCCTCAGCCGTGCCCGAAACCGGCACGCCCGCCCGCACTTCCGCCGCCCCGCCCCCGTCGCCCTCGCCGTCCTCGCCCCCGCAGGCCTCCGCGCGCCTCACCGGCCGGGAGACCGCCGTCCTCCTCGTCCTGTGCGGCGCGATCTTCCTGGAGGGCATCGACGTCGCCATGCTCAATGTCGCGCTCCCCTCGATCCGCGCCGACCTCGGCATGGACACCGGCTCGCTCAGCTGGGTGCTGAGCGCCTACGTGCTCGGCTACGGCGGCTTCATGCTGCTCGGCGGCCGCACCGCCGACCTGCTCGGACGACGCCGGATGTTCCTGTTCTGGCTCACCGTCTTCGTCCTCTTCTCCGGTCTCGGCGGCCTCGCCGGCGCCCCCTGGGTGCTCATCCTGGCCCGCTTCGCCACCGGCCTCGCGGCCGCCTTCATGACCCCCGCCGGTCTGGCGATCATCACCACCGCCTTCGCCGAGGGTCCCCGCCGCAACCGCGCCCTGCTGCTCTACGCGGGCACCGCCGCCGCCGGCTTCTCGCTCGGCCTGGTCGCCGGCGGCCTGCTCGCCACGATCAGCTGGCGCTGGGTCTTCTTCGCCCCGGTCCTGCTCGCCGGCGCCCTGCTGCTCACCGCCCTGCCGCTGCTCCCGCGCGACCAGGTGCCCGCCCGCCGCCCCGGCGAGCGCTTCGACCTGGCCGGCGCGGCCACCGTCACCGGGGCCGCGCTGCTGCTGGTCCACACGGTGGTGCGGATCGGGGAACCGGGCGCCGCAGGTTGGACGCTCGCCGAACTGGCCGGCGGCCTGGCGCTGCTGGCCGCCTTCGCCGCCGTCGAGCGGCGCTCCGCCGCCCCGCTGGTCCGCCTCGGCCTGCTGCGTTCCGGCCCGCTGCTGCGTGCCAACCTCGGCGCGCTGCTGTTCGCCGGCTCCTTCTTCGGCTTCCAGTTCACCGTCACCCTCTACCTGCAGGACCTGCGCGGCTGGACCCCGCTGCAGACCGGCCTGGCGCTGCTCGCCGTCGGGGTGGACGCGGTGCTCGCGCCGACCCTCACGCCCCGGCTGGTGGAACGGTTCGGCCTCGTCCGGGTGATCCTCGGCGGCTTCTGCCTGGCGACGGTGTCCTACGCGCTGTTCCTGCCGGTCGGCCCGCACTGGAGCTACCCGATGATGTTCCCGACCATGATCCTCGCCGGTCTGGCCTTCGCCCTCGCCTACGGGCCGCTGACCATCGCCGCCACCGACGGCGTCGCCAAGGAGGAGCAGGGGCTGGCCGGCGGGCTGCTCAACACCGCCTTCCAGTTCGGCGCGGCGCTCGGCCTCTCCGCAGTCACCGCCGTGCACCTGGCCGCCACCGGCGCCGGGCGCTCCGGGCTGGACGCCTTCCGGGTGGCCCTGGTGGTCCCGGTCGCGGCGGTCGCCCTCGGCGCCGTCGTCACCGCGCTCGGCGTGCGCCGCGACCGCACCCCGGCCTGATCGTCCGCGCCACCGCGTCCTGTCCCCGCGCGGCTTCCCTTCCCCTCGTCCTCTCCTCCCCGTCCCGTCAAGCCCCTCACCGGAGCCTTCCGGTGAGGGGCCGGCCCCGTTCCCCTCCTCGGCCCGCCGACCGCGCCGAAATGTCCGCTCTGGGGTGTAATCGTACGGATGATCAGACCCCGGAGACCGGAGTCCGCCGATGCCGCAGCCCGTCCTCACCCCGCTCACCACCGCCGCGATCTTCCTCGTCCTCACCATCGACCCCGGCGGCGAACCCGCCGTCCGGTCCCTGCTGCCCGACCTCGCGGGCCTGCGCCGCGCGGTCGGCTTCCGCGCCCCCGACGCCGGTCTCAGCTGTGTCACCGGCATCGGCTCGGATGCCTGGGACCGGCTCTTCGACGGCCCCCGCCCGGCCGAGCTGCACCCTTTCCGGGAGGTCTCCGGCGCCCGCCACCGTGCCCCGGCCACCCCCGGTGACCTGCTGTTCCACCTCCGTGCCGGCCGGATGGACCTCTGCTTCGAACTCGCCGGCCAGCTCACCGGGCGCCTCGCCGGCGCCGCCACCGTGGTCGACTCCGTCCACGGCTTCCGCTACTTCGACGACCGCGACCTGCTGGGCTTCGTCGACGGCACCGAGAACCCGGAGGGCGGGGCGGCGGCGGCCGCCGTCCTGATCGGCGACGAGGATCCGGAGTTCGCGGGCGGCAGCTATGTGATCGTCCAGAAGTACCTGCACGACCTGGACGCCTGGAACCGCCTCCCGGTCGAGGCGCAGGAGCGCGCGGTCGGCCGCACCAAGCTCACCGACATCGAGCTCGCCGACGACGTCAAACCCGCCGACTCGCACGTCGCGCTGACCACCGTCACCGGCCCGGACGGCGAGCAGCGGCAGATCGTGCGCTTCAACATGGCGTTCGGCTCGTTCGGCGGGGGAGGGGAGTTCGGGACGTACTTCATCGGCTACTCGCGCACGCCGGCGGTGACCGAGGAGATGCTGGAGAACATGTTCGTCGGCCGCCCCCCGGGCGCCCACGACCGCCTGCTCGACTTCTCCGCGGCGGCCACCGGAACCCTGTTCCACGTCCCGACCGCCGACTTCCTGGACGACCCGCCGCCCGCGCCGGCCGCCGTCTCCGTGGCCTCCGCCGCCACCGCCCGCGTTCCCGCCTCCGCCGCCGCCCCCTCCTCCGACGGCTCCCTCGCCATCGGCAGCCTGAAAGGCATCCCCGCGCCATGAACAACCTGCACCGCGAACTCGCCCCCGTCTCCGCCGCGGCCTGGGCGGAGATCGAGGAGGAGGCCCGGCAGACCTTCAAGCTCCACCTGGCGGGCCGCCGGGTCGTCGACCTCAGCGGCCCCGACGGCCCCACCCTCGCCGCGGTCAGCACCGGCCACCTCACCGCGATCGAGCCGCCCAACCCGGGCGTCCAGGCCCACGCCCGCGAGGTGCGGCCGCTCGTCGAACTCCGGGTGCCCTTCTCGGTCGACCGCTCCGCCGTGGACGACGTCGAACGCGGCTCCCGGGACAGCGACTGGGGCCCGGTCAAGGCGGCCGCCCGCACCCTCGCCCTCACCGAGGACCGCGCCGTCTTCGACGGCTACCCCGCCGCCGCCATCGAGGGCATCCGCACGGCCGCCACCAACCCCGCCGTCCCGCTCCCCGCCGACGTCCGCGAATACCCGGAGGCCGTGAGCAGGGCCCTCACCACCCTCCGGCTGGCCGGAGTGGGCGGCCCCTACGCCCTCCTCCTCGGCGCCGACGCCTACACCGCCGTCAACGAGACCTCGGACCACGGCTACCCCGTCGCCAGTCACATCGCCCGCCTCCTCGACGGCGAACTCATCTGGGCCCCCGCCCTCGAAGGCGCCCTCCTCCTCTCCACCCGAGGCGGCGACTTCGAACTCCACCTCGGCCAGGACGTCAGCGTCGGCTACCTCTCCCACACCCCCGACAGCATCGCCCTGTACCTCCAGGAGAGCTTGACGGCCCGCCTCCACACCCCCGAAGCCGCCGTCCCCCTCACCGCGAGCTGACCCCACCAAGGACGGCGGGGCCGGTGCGAACCGCACCGGCCCCGCGCCGCTGTTCCGGCCTTCAGCACCAGATGGCGATGCCCGCGATCGATGTCCCGTCGAAACCGGCGGCGAGGACGAGCGGAAGGGCAGCTGCGATGATCATCTTGAACAAGTCGAACCACGCATTCCTACGGTAGTCGCTAAGTCGATCTCTTGCGCGAGCAGTTAAGCAGCTCGGATGCGCTGGAACAAATCGGCCTTGAGTTCGTAGATGGTGGAATGATAAACATACTAGTTTGCACTGGATCCTTCGTTTACGGAGCAGGCCCGGGCGAGCGCCCGGCGGGCCAGTGTGGCCTCGTCGGCGGCCTTGATGTGGTCCGCGAGTGCGACCGCTTCGCTCAGCAGCGCGACGGCCCGGTCCGCAGCGCCGAGGGTCAGTTCGCAGTCCGCGAGGCCGCGCAGGGCGGTGGTCTCCTCACGGGCCGCTCCGACCGATCGGGCCAACTCCCTGGCTATCGCGTACTGGTCGCGTGCCTCGGTCGCGCAGCCGGTGGTCACGAGCGCGCCGGCCAGGCTGTTCAGGGCATGCGCCTCGTGCCGGATGCTCCCGGTCGCGCGGAACGTCGCCAGTGCCGACCGGTACAGGGTGACGGCCCGGTCGAACTGCTCGGGGGGAAGGGAGGCCGCCAGGTTCACGCGCGCCACGGCCAGGTCGAACGGCGGGGTCGAATCGTCCGCGATATTGAGTACGCGTTCGAAATATGCGCGCGCGGCCGAGCGGTCATTGATTCCCAGGTGGAGATCCCCGAGATTGTTCCGGATTCTGAATTCGAGCGTCCGGTCCCGGAATCGTACGGCCAGCGGCAGGGCCGCTTCATAGGCGGCCAGCGCTTTTTCCCGATTTCCCAGGGAGCTCTCCACGGTGCCGATGTTGGCGAGGCAGCGTGCGGTGTTCCAGAGGTCGCCGCTCTCTCTTCGGATCCGCAGTGCCTCCTCCTGGTGTGCCAGGGCCTCGGGCAGGGAGCTCTGGTGCCACAGCAGGCTTCCCAGCAGGCTCAGGGCCTCCGCCGTGGCGTCCGCGTCCTGTTCGGTGCGGGCGAGGGTGAGGGCGCGGTCGAGGGACTCGAAGGCGGCGGGGTAGCGGGAGGCGTTGGCGAGGGTGGCGCCGAGGTCGATCAGGGCGCGGGCCTCGCGGCGGTCGTTCGCCACCGAACGCCAGTACTCGGCGGCGGCCCGGTGCAGGTCGTGGGCCTCGCTCCAGTAGGCCTGGGCGTCCAGGCGGCCGGCCAGGACGTGGGCCAGCCAGGCGGCGGCCTCGGGGTGGCCGGTGGCGCGGGCGTGGGAGGCGAGGGTGGTCAGGGCGGCCTGTTCGGTGTCCAGCCAGTCCCGTGCCGACTCATGCGAATCCAGGTCAAGATCGTACAACAACGTTTCCATTCCCGGTAATTGACTGAACGTCGGGAGTGGAAGACGTGAACGGCGCGGATACAGGAGCCGGTCCGCCTGGTCGGCCGCGTGCAGCATGAATCCGAGCAGTCGCCGCAGTGCGGCGTCGGCCTCTTCCTCGGCGCCTTCGTCGCGCATCAGGGCGAGCGCGTATTCCCGGAGCAGGTCGTGGAGTTGATACCTTTCGGGTGAATTCTCCTGCAAGAGGTGGCAGTGCAGCAAAGCCTCCAGCAGGTGGTCCGTCTCGTCGACCGGGCGGCCGAGCAGTGCCGCCGCCGCGTGCAGGCCGATGTCCGGTCCGGGGTGGGCGCCGAGCAGCCGGAAGGCCTCCTGCTGATCGGCCGGCAGCGACCGGTAGGACATCTCGAAGGCGCGGGCGACGCTCTCCGTGTCGTGCCGGATCTCGGCGAGCCGGCCGGTCTTGCGGGAGAGCCGCAGCGCGAGGTGCCCCAGGGTCCAGGACGGCCGGGCCTTGAACCGGCTGGCGGCGATCTCGATGGCGAGCGGCAGCAGTCCGCAGCGGTCGACGATCTCGACGATCCGGCTCCGGTCGTCGGCGCGTTCCCGCCCGACCACCGAGGTGAACAGCGCGACCGCGTCGTCCACCGAGAGGATGTCCAGGAAGACCGGTCTGGAGCCCGGGAGTTCGGCGAGCCGCCGGCGGCTCGTGACGAGGATCAGCGCGGCCGGCACCGGCGGCAGCAGCGGCCGCAGCTGGGCCGCGGCGGCGGCGTCGTCGAGGACGACGACCGCGCGCCGGGTGGCGAGCACCTCGGCGCAGAGGGCGAACAGTTCCTCGTTGTCGAGCGGGATGGTGGTGGCCGGCACCCCGAGCCGGCGCAGCAGCGCGGTGGCGACCGCCTGGGGCGAGAGCGGGCTCTGATTCACGGTGTGGGCGCCGAGGTTGAGGTGGACGTACCCCTCGGGGAAGCGGCCGCGCATCAGGTGGGCGGCGTGCAGGGCGAGGGTGGTCTTGCCGACCCCCGCCATGCCGAGGATCGCCGAGACGGTCACCACGCCGCCGTGCTCGGCCGCCTCCTCGGAGCCCCCGAGCAGGCGCCGCAGGTCGTCCCGGCGGCCGATCAGGCGGCGCCCGGAGGACGCGGGCGGTGTCGCGCCGGCGCGCGGGGCGGGGGAGGGGCGCACGGTGGCGGACGTGCGGCCGGCCGGCGCGGTGAGCGGGTCCCCGGCCAGCACCCGCTCGTGCAGCCGGGTCAGGGCCTCGCCGGGCCCGGTGCCGAGGTCGGCGCGCAGCCGGCGGACGATGATCGGGTAGACGGCGAGCGCCTCCGCCGGACGGCCCGCGCCGTGCAGGGCGACCAGCAGGTGGGCCGCGACCCGTTCGTCGGTGGGGCGTTCCTCGCGCAGGGCGGTGAGTTCGGGGACGGTCTCGCCGAAGCGGCCGAGCCGGAGGTCGATCTCGATCCGCAGCAGGGTGGTGGCGAGGCGCTGGTCGGCCATCGTGGCGCGGGTGGACTGGGCCCAGCTGCCGGGCAGTCCCGCGAGCGGTTCGCCGCGCCAGATTTCCTCCGCCCGGCCCAGGACGGTCCGGGCCTGGATGTCCTCGCCGTTCTCGGCGAGTTGGCGGGCATGGCGGGAGAGGTCGACGAAGCGCCAATAGTCGATCAATTGACGATCGGCATGAAGCGTATATGTGTGCGATCGGCCCTTGATGTCCGGGGAGTCGCGGGACGTGCCGAGACCCTCGTCGGCGACGGCCTTTCGCAACTGTTTCCGCATGCGAGAGACGAGGGTGTAGATGCTGGCCACCGCGCTGGGCGGGGGCTCCTCGTCCCACAGTCGGTTGGCCAGCGTCTCGTGGTTGAGCGGGCGGCCGACGTCCAGTGCCAGGGCGGCCAGCAGCCGTCGCCCCTGGTCCGAGGGTATTGCCGACAACTCGCCGTTCACCGAAAGTTCAACCGAACCCAGAAGGTGGAACTCCATTGCGACGCCCCCCGCCGGTTGGCTACCAGCTTGCCGTGCAGGGAGCATCCCACGATTCCGGGGGAGACATCCATACCGCACCCTTCTGTGCGGCAAGGCGTTATTGACACATAACTCAGTCCGGAAGAGCCTCATGTGATATGGGGGCGCGGCCGATTGACCGATCACACCGGCCGCTCCCGTCACTTCTGTCCATCGTTCTACGGGTAGGGGGAACCAGTGGAGCCGGATCGGTTCGGAGTACCGGGAGTTCGGCAACGGCGGCCCGGCGGGAGCGGCCGATGAGGGAGGGGGACGGCACTCAAGGACCGCACCAACCGGGGCCCGGGACAAGCAACTCGGTCTCCGACACCCGGGTCGGCGGCTCGGTCGTCCAGGCCGGGGAGATCCATCACCTCACCGTCTACGGCCAGGCCGCCGCGCCCCCCGCCCCACCCGCACTGCCCGTTCCGCGCCAACTTCCCCCGACACCAAGACGGTTGGTGGGCAGGGATGACGATCTCGCCGCCCTCGACCGCGAGTTGGAGGAAGCCCCGGACGGCGCGGCCGACGTCACCGTGGTGGTCACCGGCCCGGCCGGGGTGGGCAAGACCGCCCTCGCCGCCCAGTGGCTGCGCCGCCTCGCCGGCCGCTTCCCGGACGGCCAGCTCTACGCCGACCTGCGCGGTCACGCCCCGGGCGGCCCCGCCGACCCCGCCGAGACGCTCGGCGGCTTCCTGCGTGCCTTCGGCATCGCGCCCGTGCCGCGCAGCCTCGCCGAGGGCGCCGCGCTCTGGCGCTCGCTCGCCGCCGAACGCCGGATCGCCGTGCTGCTCGACAACGCCTCCACCGCCGCCCAGGTCCGCCCGCTGCTGCCGGGCTCGGAGCACGCCGTGGTCGTGGTCACCAGTCGCCGCCGGCTCACCGGGCTCGGCATAGACGGCGCCGTGTTCCGGCCGGTCGACGTGCTGTCCGACGACGCCTCGGTGCAACTGCTCGCCCAACGGGTCGGCGCCGAGCGGGTGAACCGCGAACTGGACGCCGCCACCGAGGTGGTGGAGCGCTGCGGCCGTCTGCCGCTCGCCGTCTGCCTGGCCGCCGCCCGGATCGCCGCCCGCCCCGTCCAGCCGCTCGCCGCCACCGCCGAGGCGCTCCACCAGGAGTCCGAGGGTCTCGCCGCGCTCGACGTCGAAGGGGAAGCCGTGCGACACGCCCTGGACGCGTCCTTCGAGGTGCTCGGGGCGGACACGGTCCGGCTCTACCGGCTGCTCGGCCTGCTGCCGTTCCCCGTCTTCACCCTCGACGTGGTCTGCGCGGTCGGCGCCCTGGAAGCGGCCGAGGCCGACCGGCTGCTCGGCGGACTCATCGACGTCCACCTACTGGAGGAGATGGAGAACGGCTTCCGCTTCCACGACCTGGTGAAGCTGCACGCCCGGGCGCGCGCCGACGAGGTGCGCGAGCAGTCGGAGGGGCGGGCCGCCGTCGACCGCGTCCTCGACTGGTACCTCGCCACCGCCACCGCCGCCGAGGCGCTGCTGAGCCCCAGCCACCGCACCCTGCGCCGCGACTACGCGGCCCAACCGGTGCCCAGTGTCCGGGAGTTCGAGGACGAGCCGGCGGCCGTCCACTGGCTGGACGCGGAGACCGGCCGACTCGCCGACGCCGTCCGCTGGGCCGCCGCCACCGGCCGGGCCGCCACCGCCTGGCAACTGGTCGACGCCATGTGGCCGCTGTTCCTGCGACTGCGCCCGGCCCGGCTGTGGATCGACGCCCACCGGATCGGCCGCACCGCCGCCCGCGAGGCCGGCGACCACGAGGGCCTGCTGCGGATGCTCACCTCCGGCGGCACCGGCCTGCGCAACGCGGGCCAGGGGGAGGAGGCCGCCACCTGGTTCGCCGAGGCCCTCCAGCTGGCCCGCGCCACCGGTCGGCCGCTCGCCGAGGCCGACGCCCTCTACGGCCTGAGTCAGACCCACCGCCCGGCGGGACGCCTCGCCGAGGCGGCCGAGTGCCTGCGCCGCACGGCCGATCTGAGGGAAGCCGGGGGCGACCCGCGCGGCACCGCGCTCGCCCGGCTGGCGCTCGGCGACGTCCTGCTTGCGGACGGCCGCCCCGCCGAGGCCGTCCCCGTCATCACCGACGCCCACCGCGACCTGGTCGCTGTCCCCGCCGCGTACGAGGCGGCCCGGGCGCTCGCCTTCCTCGGTCAGGCCCACGCGGCCCTCGGCGCCCACGACCAGGCCGACCGGTGCTACGCGGAGGCGCTCGCCGAGTTCCGCACCGGACGCGCCGGCCACTGGGAGGCCCGGGTCCTCGAACTCACCGGCGACCTCGCCCGCGCGCGCGGCGACCTCACCGGAGCGGCCGCCCGCTACGGCGAGTCCCTCGCCCGTTACGAGGCCCTCTCCGCCCCCGACGCCACCCGCCTCACCGCCGCCCTCGCCGCCCTCGGCACCCCGCCGGGGGAGCCGTAGGGCACGGTCGAGGTCGGTCGCCGGGGGCGTCGCGCCACGGCCGTCGGGTGATGTCCGCCCGCTCGCTCGGTGTCGCCCCTGCCAGCACCTGGTGAGGTGCCGGGCGATCGGACGGCGGCGGCCGGTTGTCGGGTCCGGTCGGTGTGGGGCTGGGGTTCCGTACGGGCTGTCGGGTGGCAGCCGTGGCGCCGGCGAAGCGCCGCTTCCTCCGGCCCGCACGCCGGGGCCATGGGCGGCCGGTCCCGCCGTCCCACCCCGGGGGGCGGGACGGCGGGACCGCTTCAGCCGACCAGGG
This sequence comes from Kitasatospora sp. NPDC057965, assembly GCF_042887135.1. NCBI lineage: Bacteria > Bacillati > Actinomycetota > Actinomycetes > Kitasatosporales > Streptomycetaceae > Kitasatospora > Kitasatospora sp. NPDC057965. The sequence continues at coordinate 2,357 of NZ_JBHVPZ010000003.1, read as the reverse complement.
GGCAGCCCGGGCAGGCGGGGTGGGAGGTGTAGGCGGAGGCGGTCAGGGTGGTGATCTCGGCGAGGGTGCGGCCGGCGGCGAGCCAGGTGTGCGCGAGCGAGCCGACGGCCAGCCGCTGTGCGGCCGAGGGCGGGCCGCTGCTCCCCGGTCGGGGCCGGAGCACCAGGCGTCCGCCCGTCCGGGCGAGGACGAGCAGCGTGCCGTCCTCGCCGTCGGCGGTGGCGACCGCGCAGCCGGGGTGGGCCCGCAGGACGGCGGCGAGCCGTAGGCGGGCCGGTCCGGGGGCGGCGGCACCGAGGTGGAGCACGTCGGCGTGGTGGCGCCAGCGGGCGGCGTCGGGGTCGGCGAGGTCGAGCGCCAGGTGCTCGTCGACGAACGCGCGGGTCAGCGGCCCGCCGGACCGGCCGGCCGGCAGCCGGCTGGCGAGCTGTCCGTGGCAGACCCCGGCGGGGGAGTGGATGCGGGCCTCGAAGTGCGTGCCGGGAGCCCCGGCCGACGGCGCGGGGCCGTCGGCCGGGGCGAGCCGCACGGTGTGCAGCGCGGTCACCCGTCCTCCCGTCCGGCCCGGTCGGCCCACCCGGCGTGTCCGGTCCACCCGGCCCGCCCGACCCTGTCACCCGCCGGCCACAGCGGGGCGGGCAGCGGCAGTGCGGGCGGCTCCGGAAGGTGGGCGGGTTCGCCCAGACCGAGGACGCGGTAGAGCAGCCGCCGCATCCGCCGGTCGAAGCGGCCCGGCTGGGAGCTGATCCGCGCCGCGATCGCCGCGTACTCCTCCCGCCGGTACTGCTCGGCGGCGTAGTCGAGCTGCGCGGTGAGCGGGTGGGAGGGGCTGAGCGCCGGGGCGGTGCGGGCCAGCAGCGCCCCGGGCGAGCGCGGGTTGACGTCCCGGTGCGGGTACTCGGCGAGCAGGATCGGCGCGCGGGTCATGGTGCCGTAGAGGGTGACCGAGCCGTGGTCGCCGATGACGAAGTCGGCGGCGACCAGCAGCGGGCGCCAGTCCTCCTCGGGCGCGAGCACCGTGACCGCCCCGCGCGCGGTGGCCGTCGCCCACGACCGGACCGCCCACGGACCGTGCGCGGCGGCCACGTTGGGGTGGACCAGCAGCGCGGTGCGGTAGCCGTGCCGGGGCAGTTCGGCGGCCAGCCGCGGCAGGACGGCGTCGAGCCGGGTGAACAGCGAGCCGCTGCCCCAGGTGGAGCAGACCAGCACCAGCCGTTCGCCGGGCCGCAGTCCGAGCGCGGCGCGGTAGCGCGCGCGGTCGGGGAGCGCGGCGGCGATCCGGTCGTAGCAGCCGTCGCCGACCACCTCGGTGATCGGCAGCGCCTCGGGGCAGCCGCGGCCGAGTTCGGCGCGCTCGTCCTCGTGGGCGAGCGCGTAGGCGGCGGGCACCAGGCGACCGTGCCAGGTGACGTACTCGGGTCCCAGCCCGGCCACCGTGCGTCCGGCCCCGGCCCCCGCCGGGGACAGCTTGATGTGCCCGGCCCCGTGCGGCAGCCGGACCAGCGGTCCGCGCAGCCGCTCCAGGCCCTGCGAACCGGCGGCCAGCACCAGGTCGAACTCCCGACGGACGGCCTCCGCCCAGGGCAGCACCGTGCCCCCGAGCCGCCGGAGGTGGGCCGCCGCGCCCCCGTTGAACGCGTGCGGCGCCACCGTGAACTGGACGTGCACCCGCAGGTCCGCGGCGAGCAGCGGATAGATGTCCTGCAGCCGCTGGCCGTAGACCATCGAGTGGACGACGACCAGCACCTCCTTGCAGTCGGTGAGCGTGGCCCACGGACGTCCCGGGCGCGCCGCGCCCCCGCCGGTCCTGTCGCTCCCGTTGATCGCGACGGCCCCGTCGGACCGTTCCCCGTGGTTGACTTCGTCGACTTCCCCGTGCACCAAGGTCATGTCGTTCCCCCTCCTTGATCCCGGACCGGGGCCCCGGGTCTCGGCGGCCCCGGCGGGTGTGTGCCCGGGTGGTCTGGCGGATTCCATGACGGTTCCATGACGGGTCCTGGCCGGTCTTGCACAAACCTTGCGGCGCCCCCGTCCCCACTGCCCGTCCCACGTCCCGGAGCCCCGGACGGCCGCGAAGGGTACTGAGTTCCTTTACGAGGGGTACTGAGTGCCGTATTCTCTCGGGAGAGCCTCGCAGGCTGTCGCGGAGAGTCGACGGGCCAGATCCGGTCAAGGGCCGTTCTGGCACTCAGTACCCTCGCCGTGGCCGAGGCCGTGGACCAGTGCATCCGACCAGTGCACCCGTACCAGGAGAACCGCTCATGAGCTTGAGGATCGTTGTCTGTGTGAAGTACGTGCCGGACGCGACGGGTGACCGTCGTTTCTCGGACGATCACACCACCGACCGGGAGGGCGTG